>CBFGLP010000406.1:0-12400 GCA_965649595.1 uncultured Myxococcales bacterium
GGGCTTGAAGTCGCGGTGGACCAGCCCCTTGTCGTGCGCCGCTCGCAGGCCCGCACCCGCCTGCACCAACACCGCGACGATCTCTCGCCAGGTCCGCGGCGTCTCGAGCCACTTGCGGAGCGTCTGCCCCGGCACGAACTCCATCGCGACATAGACCTCGCCCTCGAGCTCACCGACCTCGTGCACCTGCACAACGTTCGGGTGCGAGAGCCGAGCGAGCGCCTGCGCCTCGCGCATCAACCGAGCGCGCCCACGGCCCTCGTCACGACCACGTCCGCGCAGCAGCTTGATCGCGACCTTGCGATCGAGCTCCTCGTCGAAGGCCACGAACACGACCCCCATCCCACCTTCGCCGAGCCGCCGGAGCACCGTGAAGCGACCGATGCGTGGGCTGCTCGTCGTCCGCTCGCGCGATGGCGATGTCGAGCCGCTCGCGCCGAGGCCCGGAAAGAGCCGAGCCTTGATCGAGTCGCGGATCACTCGCTGCTCCGCGCCCGCCAACCCGAGCAGCGAGTCGGGCGTCGAGGGTGTCCACGCCGCGCCCGACTGCGCCTGGGTCTCCGCTCGACTGTTGGACGCGCTCGCCTGCGCGTCGACGTCGGTAGCGAGCGCTGGGCGATCAACCTCGCGCTCGGGCAATGAGGGATCTTCGGGCATGGGTGAACGGGGAACCATGTCTGCGGCTGGTGACGGTAGTGACCGCTCGCCGCGATTCGGGTAACCCGCCCGAATAATTCCTGATTTGCGCCGAGAACGGCGTTCAGGCGACCATGTCCAGCGCCCCGTCCGCGTCGCCCCCCACGGGGCCAGGGGTCTCGGGCCCAGACACCCGGCCCAGCTCGGGTACGGGCAGCTGCTCTTCGAGCATGGCCGCCCAGGTCTCGAGATAGAGCACCACGTCGTCCCGAACATTTCGGTGCAGCTCGCGGCTCCCCTCAGGCAGCCGACGCAAGATCCGATCATCCGCGAGGTTCTCGAGGTCCGCGAGATCACCGGTGTCGAGCCCCCACCCCAGCAGTTCGTCGATGATCGCATCGATCGCAAACCCGCTGCTGGGGCAGTACTCCAGCGCCCGGTCGCGCCACTCGCCACCGAGCACCAGCGCCGCCTCGTGGATCTCCTTGCGCGAGCGCTTGGTGATCGTCTGCGCCAGGTGCCCACAGTTGCACATCCCGAGGTGCCCCCACTGGTAAGGCGCGCCACCCCGCAGTCGCGCGGCCGTCGTCCGCAGGGCCGAGATCAGTCGCACGTTCGCGTGAGCCATCGCGCCGACGAGTTTAGTACAACCCCCCCGCATGTCCGCGATCACCCTGACGCGCCCCGACGACTGGCACCTGCACCTGCGTGACGGAGCGGCCCTGTCCGCCGTACTTCCCGACACCGCCGCGAGGTTCGGTCGAGCGATCGTGATGCCCAACCTCAAGCCGCCCGTGACCACCGTTGCGCGCGCGCTGGCTTACCGCGAGGCGATCCTGGAGGCGTTGCCGAGCGGTGCCGTGTTCGAGCCCTTGATGACGCTCTATTTGACCCCGAGCACGACGGTCGAGGAGGTCGAGCGCGCCGCCGCGAGCCCCTACGTGCACGCAATCAAGCTCTATCCGGCCGGAGCGACCACCAACTCCGAGGCCGGCGTCGGCTCGCTCGACGGCCTGACGCCAGTGCTCGAGGCAATGGAGCGGCTGCGCTTGCCCTTGCTCGTGCACGGTGAGAGCACCGATCCAAAGGTCGACGTGTTCGATCGCGAGCGGGTGTTCCTCGACGGCGCGCTCGCGCGACTGCTCGAGCGGCACCCTGCGCTGCGGGTCGTCGTCGAGCACATCACCACGAAGGAGGCAGTCGCGTTCGTGCTAGCGGCGGGGAACGACGTGGCCGCGACGATCACCGCGCATCACCTGTTGTTGAATCGCAACGCGATCTTCGAAGGCGGCATTCGGCCGCATCATTATTGCCTACCGGTGTTGAAGCGAGAGCAGCATCGGCTCGCCTTGCTCGAGGCGGCGACCTCGGGCTCGCCAAAGTTCTTCTTGGGCACCGACAGCGCACCGCATGCTCGCAGCGCCAAGGAGAGCGCGTGTGGATGCGCGGGCTGCTATACCGCGCACGCGGGGATCGAATTGTACGCGGAGGCTTTCGAGGACGCCGGGGCGCTCGATCGGCTCGAGGGGTTTGCGAGCGTGTTCGGCCCGGCGTTCTATCGGCTGCCGCAAAACCGCGACACGATCACGCTGGTGCGAGAGGCGTGGGATGTCCCCGGGGAGCTGGCGTTCGGCGACGGGAGCTTGGTGCCGCTGCGCGCGGGCGCTCAGGTGCGGTGGCGGCTCTCAGCATCCTCACTCGAACCGTAACCCAAACAGACCGCCATCCTCCGTCGCATCTGTCAATCGCACGTCGAGTACGTGGTCGTCCACCTGGAACCCGGACGGCAGCTCACCGGGCACAGAGTCCGAGTTCATCGTGACCAGGTACTGAAAACCGTGCTGTTTCGCCAGCGCGGCGCCCACGGCGAGCGCGCGGCCAACTTGCCGCTCATCGACCCCGTCGAACAAGTGGCTGTCATGGACCAGGAACTTGGGACTGCGGCCGCGGCGAAGGCTGAGCAGCATGAGCATCATATCGAAGCAAAAGATCCTCATGTTATTGACCCCTTTGCTCTTCTCCGCTGGAATATGAGCTTCGAAGACCGGGCCGTTCTCGGTCGGAGTAATCGTCAAAGTCCCAGCCATGTCCTCCTCGTAGAGCTGGGAAGATATCTCGCGGAAGGCAAGCACTGCCTCCTGAATGACGCTGTCGTATTCCGAGTACTCCCTCCGCAACCGCTCCGACAACATCGCACGCTCGACCTTGAGCTTGACCTGCCCGGACTCGAGCGCCTCCGCAGCCGCATGGCGCTGGCGAATTGCTTCCGCATTTGCCTGCGCCTTTCCAAGCTCGCTCTGGAGCGCGACGAATTGCTCGAGCGCACCAGCAGACTTGAGCAGGTTCATCAGCTCCGATCGACGTCCGTCACACTTGCGCTGTTCCTGCTCCCGATCCTGGATGCGCTGACGCGCCGCCTTCAGCTCGGAATCCAGGTACAGGCGACGGTTCCTGACCACCGACTCATGGAACGCAGTCGCCTGCTCAAAGCGTCGCCGCACCAAATCGGGCAAGACCGCGCCAGCCTCACGAAAGAGAGCTTCGAGATCACTGGCCGCAGGTGGGACCTCTTCCACGGTAGACGCCTCGAGCTCGGCCACGTAGCGCCGATCCAGCAGGTTCTCGTCGGCCAGCTCGGCCAACCTGCGGGTCAGCTGAGATGCCTCCCGCTCCAGCTCGTCATACTGCTCGATGACCTTGAACGAGGAGACCGCGTGTTCGAATCGACGCGCACGATCGTCCGCGACGATCAGTTCGCTCTTCAGTTGCGCGGCAGTCCCCACAACGCTGCCCAGCGCCCCCTGCCTCATGCCCTTCTTCAGCTCCTCGAGGGTCTTCTCGCGATCGCGTACCCCCTGCCACTCACGCGGGATCGCCCAGTCGAGTCCGATCAAGAAGGATACGTTGACCTGCTGGTCGGCAAGGTGCTGCTTCGTGGAGCTCTTCATCGGCTCAACCATGCCGCCCGCTCGATCCCGGCGTACAAAGTAAGAGAACATCGAGCGGAACGACGGGCCCCACGCTCCCTCAACATCGTCGAGGCCAAACATCATATTGCCGAGGACGATCTTCCAGTTGTCATTTGAGATCGTTGAGATCTCGTTCTTCTCGGCTGGCTTCAGCGGCCAGGAGGTGAAATCACCTGCGACAATGACAGGGCTACGCTTCGCCCCGCAGCGCTCGATGCGGGTAAAGGCACCCGCAAGCTCAAACTCCATCCCAAATACTGCCTCGCGCAACAATTCCGTTCGAAAGATACAGTCCTTATCGCAGTTCGAGCCGAGCAGAAAATGGATGAGTTCGAGCAGGCTCGACTTACCGGCACCGTTGCGGGTCTGCTTGTCGGTCGCCCCCGGACTCTTGTCCGCCAGGAGCACGTTCAAGCCTGGGCGGAACTCGATGTTCTTGAAGCTCGGCAGATCAGAGTAAATTCGGCGAATCATGGCTCACTCCCGTCCGTCGGGCGGCACAAGCGCCCGCGATCCAATTCGACGAGACCGAGGATGAACAGCAGGTCGAGGCTGAGCACGAACCAGTCAAATGTGACCTCCGCTCGCGGGTCACTGGTCCTCCGAAAGTCGTCCCAAAGCCTGGAAACTGTCTTGGCTTCGTCGAGTGAACGCAAGGCTTCGCCGGCGACCGCCAGCAGCGCCTTGTTGGGAGGGATCCCTTTGGTCGGAAGGATCATGGTAGCTCCGTGGAATCAGGGCGTTCGAAGATGTCGCACTCCTCGAAGAAGAACGCCAGACATGCGAGGATCGCCGCTTGGCGGGTTGGCATGGAGACTTGATCGCCGCCAGCAAACCGCTGCAACGTCATAAAGATCTCATCGGGCGCGGCCGACGCAGCACGCAGTCTTGCACCGGCGCCAGGTCGTCGAGGCCGAGGTTCATCATGACGTGACGCGAAGGTGCCGGGCCAAGCAACGATGCGATATCTGGCTCCTCGAGCCCGAACATCTTTTGTCGAATTTCTTCGAATCCCCACTGCGTCACCCTGAATTTCTTCTTGTGCTTCGCATCGAGCGCCAGCAGATGCGCCGTGACCTCGGGGCCGAGCCCAGACAGTCCGTTGTGGACGAATACCCAAGTGCCGAAGTGCTTTTTCCAGTGAGGGAGAGCGCCATTGAGGTCCTCATCTATTTTGGCAATGCACGCCGAAGCAGCCAAGTCGTTCGGCGCGTAACACTGAAAGAGGATTCGCTCTGACCGCAGATAACCATCATTCTTTTGGTCGCCAATGTTGCCCCACGGTCGAACACGGATGAAATCGGCGGGATGTCGCTTCTCCATGATATCCGAGAAGAAGCTCTGGAACGCTTCACCCTTCCTCTCCATGAAGGCGACCCTGTAGGTCAACTCATAGTAGTGCCGTGTGAGATCATCCATCGCTCAGCTCTCCACTCGAACGCACTGCATCCACGAGACAAGCGCAAGCCTGCACCCGACTACCGCGTCAAGAGGGCAGACGCCACCCTGATCCAGTGTCGCGCCGGCACGTGAAGTTGGCGACCGCACCGTGCCCGTGAGCCAAGTACGAGGAACGGTGCCCTGGGCCGACTCGATGTCGCGTCGACACGCGAGGAAGTCGGTTGGGTCGGCAGAAGCCACTGGCGGATGATCCCTCAGTTCGATCCGCAGGCCAAGCGTCTGTCAGGCCCCGTTTACCCTGTTGGGGAGGTCGCGCAGTCCGCACGCAGTCCGCGCGCAGTCCGTACACCGTTACCACAGGCCGTATTACCAGAGGGATCCAGCGGCTTCGGATCCCTCTGGGCTCGTGCCGCCGGGCAGCCGCCCACCGGACCTGATCGTGGCCTCGACCAGGCTCGATGAGGTCCATCACTGACTGCGCACAACCGCCCACGAATGCATGGCCACGTCGTTCTGCCAATCACAGTTCGGCAGCACCTGCGCCTGCGCGACGTGGTAGGTGAACTCCGACGAATCGAGCACGACCCCCCCGACCTCCCCGGGCAGCACGTCGGCGTCGAGGAAGCTCAGCGAGGTCACGCTCGGCTCGGTCATCGACTCCACGCAACAATCGAGGTTGGGGTCGCCGGCGGCGAACAGCGACGTGCACGAGCAAGTCTCGTGAACGGCACCAGGGGCCGGCAGCGGCTTGCCTCCGATCAGCTCGACGCCAGCTGGTGGCAAGGGTGAGGGCTGACGCACCGCGAGCATGAAGTGGTCGCCATCGCCGACCCACATCGAGTCGTAGACGCAGCGGGTGCTCTCGTCGACCTCGTGGAAGGCCCCGGTCTGCACCGAGATGCAGGCCTTCTGTTCGAGCTCGACCAGCTCGAGCAGCGGCGTCGAGAACTCGGGCAGGCCGGCGACCCCGAGCGTGTACTCGGTAGGGCCGCAGCCCGTGCAATCCGGACCGATGCACGACCACGCGACCACCAGGCCCTCGACCGGACCGGCACCGATCACCTGCATGTGCACGTCGGCGCCGCTCGGACAGGTCCCACCAAACTGCTCGGGTGCACCGAACACCGGCGAGAAGGGCTTGCTGAACTCCAGCGGGCACTCTTCGCTCGGCATATCGGGCTCGATCGCGTCCTCGCTCTCGGACTCGGTCACCTCGCTGGTGTCCATGCTGGTGTCCGTGGTGTCCGTGTCCGAGCCCGACTCGCCGACGCTGGTCGAGTCGGGCTCGTTCGTGTCGCCGACGTCGTCCACCGCACCGTCATCGAACGCGGGGTTGGGCATGCGGCACGCGGCGGTGGTGAGCAGCGCCACCAAGCCGGCGACCCGGAGCGCCATCGCAGAGACAGGCATGCGGACAGGTTCGCACACTCCTGGTCGGTCCTCCAGGGGCCTCGCCATGCCAGTTGGCGGGGACATTGGCACCCTGCTCCGCACGAAGCCCTCGCAGCGGCGACTCGATGCCGGCACCGGTGTGGGGTGTCGGTTCCGTTCCATGCAGGTTCTGGAGCATGCTGCATGGGAGGGCATGACCGATGTCATCCTGAACATACAATGGAAACCGGGAGAGGCCATGCTAATCACACCTGTGGACGACGCAATTAAAATTTACCTCGAGCATGAGGCACCCGGATATCGAACCAAAACCTACGCCATAATCATTCATCCAGGCGTCAACGAGATCATCGTCACACTCGAGCCGGACAACTGATGACGTCATGAGCTGGCAACCAAGCACACCCCCATGGATTCCAATCGGACTTGCAGCATTGGCGCTAGCAAATGCCTACCAGGTCCACGCAGCCACGTTGCAGTGCCCGTCCACGTGATGAGCTCGCACATCGCAACGCCGACCCAATCGGGATGTTTCTCGAACCTGCCTTTGGTATCCTGCTCCCATGCCCGCACGCCAACGCCCGCTCATCCTCCTCGCCGCGCTCGCCCTGCTCGGCTGCGGTGAGAAGGTCGTCGATACGGGCGTTGCGTGCATCGTCCCCGAGGGCATGTCCTGCGGAACGTGCGACTCCATCTTCGACGTAGGCCCCGGCTACACCTCGACGTTCTGCGGTGCCCGCCCCTTGGAGACGAAGTGGACCGACGAGTGCAGCCCCGGCACGTACCACACCAGCATCAACCACCCGGTCGAGATCTGGCTGGGCAACGCCAGTCGCTCGTCGAGCATCGAATGCAGCGTCGAGCAGACCGGCGAGCGCGAGCTGACAGTCCACGCGAGCTTCGAGCGGCGCCCGAGCCCAGACCCAGACCAAGACGCGGACGACGAGCCCGACGTCGTCGCCTCCTGCAGGGCGCCGAAGCTGAGCGCCGGACGGTGGACCCTTCGCTATGGCAAGGCCCAGACGACCTTCGAGGTCGGCACCCAGGACGTATCGATGGCCTGCGTCGACTCGGGCCGCGTTCACTGAGTGCGCAGGTGCCAAGCGAGTGACCGCTCCGCCAACCCGATTGGCACCCGCCTGGCTCGCTGACCGCGAAATCCCGCGCTTTTCCGCCGCACGCCGCTTGCATTCACGTCGCTCGTGCGCCGGGCCCCCCTCGTCCTCAGCCTCGCCCTATCGGCTTGCTCCGACCCCGCCGCCGGTCCAGCCGAGCCGGAGCCGATCACCTTCACGGTCGACTCCTGCCCCTTCGACGCGGTGGACATCCTGCTGGTGATCGACGACTCACCCTCGATGCGCGCCCACCAAGACCACTTGGCCGCGAACTTGAGCGCGTTGGGCATGATGTTCGACACGGAGGACTCGCGGATCGACCTGCGCGTCGCGGTCGTGAGCACCTCGGTCGGCGGTCCGGCTTGCGCTGGCGATCCCGAGCACGCGGGCGAGCTGCTCGTCGACAGCTGCCGCGCCCACCTCGACGACTTCGTCGGACCCGGCGAGCTCGAGACCGACGTCCTCGACCTGCGCAACACCTGCCTCGACGCCTGCGCGTGGGATGCAATCGAGCGACGGCCCAGCCCGCTCGACGAGGGCAAGCCCGAGCTCGACCAGCGCCCCTGGTTCGAGACCCGCTACAACGTCTGGAGCGGCAACGTCGACGTCCCCCTGGATGAGCTCTTGGCTTGCGTGGGGCTGCACGGGTTCGCGGGCTGCGAGTTCGAGTCGCCGATCCACGCGGCCAGCCGCGCGCTCGAGCGAATGCGGACCCCCGGGGATCCAGCCTATGGCTTCCTGCGCGAGGGCGTCCCCTTGTTGCTCGCGTTCGTGGGCGACGAGGACGACTGCTCGCATGCGATCGATACGACGATCTTCGATCCGCAGGGCGAGCGAACCTACTGGTCCGATCCGGACGCGCCGACTCCGACCTCGGCGGTCTGCGTGAATGCGGGGATCGAGTGTGATTCGGGGCAATGCACTGTCGTCAATCGTGACGAGTCCGGTGCGCTGACCAGCGATCCCGATCGAGCCGTGCTGCAGCCGCTCGATGAGCTGCGCACACGCTTGGCTGCGCTCGCCCACGAGCGCTACGTCGGCGTCCACATCGTCGGCGGCTTCGATATCTCCGGCAACCTGCAGCAGCCGACCGCCAGCGATCCAGCCAACCCCGAGGCGCTCGCGTGGACCGACGAATTCGGTGCGGCTTGGGCTTGCGAGGGCGGAGAGGCGGGCGCCTGGCGAGCGCAGACGCCCTGGCGACTCTACGGGCTGAGCGAGGCCGTCGAGCTGGCACCACCGGATTCGATCGGGGTGGAGGGCTCCACGTTCTGTGCGCCTGATCTGACCGGGGGCTTCGGAAACTGGTTCGGCACGATCGAGATGCAGAACATCAACATGTGGTGCCTCCCACCCGAAGTCGCGTTCCGCGATCCACAAAACCCCGACCCAATGCTCGCCCACGAGCCCGATTGCGAGCTTTGGCTTCGCAGCGAGCGTGTCGGAGACCGCGAGGTGCCGCAGTGCATGCGCGACCAGCAAGGTTGGATCTTCGACATCGATACCGGCTATCAAGCGCCGCCCGGTCAGGGCCTGTGCTGGATCTGGCGAGCGGACCCTGGCGAGTGGACCTTCGACGTCGCCGATGACCTCTCGATCGAGTGCCGCGACCATGCCGAGGACCAGCAGAATCCTCGCCCCGTCGAGGTCCAACCCCAGGGCATGTGGCGAGCTCCGGTCCCGCGCGACAGCCACTTCGAGTGGGTCTGTCGCCCCGCGCCAACGCTCCCGAGCGAGCCGCCGCCGAGCGAGTGAGCCGGATCCCGGCAGCCCGTGATAAACCCGCGCTGATGCGCCGCCCCTCGCCTCTGCCCCTGCTCGCGCTCGCGCTCGCCTGCACCCCCCGACCTCCCGCCGAGCTCCCGATCGCCGAAGGAGAGCCGAGCGGCCGCGACGACCGGGTGTTCGTCGAGCGCGAGCCGGAGGCGAACCCCGACGCGCCCAAGCCCGCGGATCCGCGCGTGCTCGAGCTCTATCGGTGTTGGTTCGAGTCGCCCTACGAATACATGTTCTCGATGTCGCCGCCGGTGCTGCAGGCCGGCAACACGGCAATGGGAATGATGATGGGGGGCATCAACGGGCTCCTCTACTACGGCGGGCTGGCCCCCTGCGCGACGCGACTCTTGGGCCTGAGCGAAGGTGGTTGGGGCGATTCGTCGGCGCTCGGCGAGCTCGCGGGGGTCTCCCTGCAAAACCCCCTCGTCACCGAGTTTCAGGGCGACTTCACGGCGGTCAACCCCGCGTTCATCGCCTGGGCTCGCTCGAATCTGCTGATCCACCCCGAGACCTACATTGATGGGATCGCGGCCCGGAGCGCCTATGATTATGTGTTTCAGCGATTCTTTCGCTTGATGGTGCTCAGCGCGATTGCGGTGATCGAGCAAAATCCGTCTGGTCTCGACGCCGAGGCGCGCACCTACCTGACGGCGACCCGCCAGGGCACCGATGGGCTAAATTGGCTGCACCAGCGCTACGTCAACCTCGTGCCAGCGTACCCGGAGGGCTGGGATGGCACGACCATGACGGCGCCGATGGCCGCGGGCTTTTGGCTGCGTCGCCAGCTCGACGGCAGCATCGGACCGTGCTGGCATGGCGCCATCGAAGTCGTCCAGCTCTACGACCCGAGCTGGTTGGCCAGCCAACGCAGCGAGCACCTGAGCGCATTCGCGACGCTCGACGGCTTGCCCGACACGACCAAGTAATCCGCCAAGAGTGCTAGAGGTTAGATCATGTCGACTCGCGTCGTCGTCGTCCCTGCCGAAGTGCCCGCCGACTGGCTCGCGCCCTTGGCCGCGGCGCCCGAGCTCGAGATGCTCGTCGGCATCGACCAGGCTGAACACGAAGGTCGGCTCGCCGAGGTCGTCGGGCTGCTCAGCTTGCTGACCCAACGCATCGACGCAGCGCTGCTGGATCGTCTGCCCGCGCTGCGGGTGGTCGCCAACATGGCGGTCGGGTTCGACAACGTCGATCGTGCAGCCCTGGCCGCGCGGGGCGTCGTGCTCGGCAACACGCCCGGCGTGCTGACCGACGCGACCGCAGATCTCACCTTCGCGCTGCTGCTCGCGGCAGCCCGTCAGGTCGTGACCGCGGCCGCCGATGCTCGCGAGGGTCGCTGGCAGACCTGGACGCCCGACGGTTGGTTGGGCGTCGAGTTGCGCGGCGCCGTGCTCGGCATCGTCGGCCTCGGCAAGATCGGCTTCGCGGTGGCCGAACGCGCACGTGGCTTCGGAATGGAGCTCGTCTATGCCAGCCGGGCGGCCCACCCCGAAGCCGGGCGGCTGCCCGCCCGTCACGTCGAGCTCGACGAGCTGCTGGCCTGCAGCGATTTCGTCAGCCTGCACGTCCCGCTGAGCCCCGAGACCCGGGGCATGATCGATGCTGCCGCGCTCGCCCGTATGAAGCCCGGGAGCGTCCTGATCAACACGGCGCGCGGACCGATTGTCGATCAGGACGCGCTGCTCGCTGCCCTGAAATCTGGCCACCTCCGGGCCGCCGCGCTCGACGTGACGGACCCGGAGCCGCTTCCGCCGACCCATCCGCTCTTTGCTCGACGTAATTGCATCATTCTTCCCCACATTGGGTCCGCGACCGAGCGTACCCGTCGGCGAATGGCCGAATTGGCCTGCCTCAACTTGATCGCGGGCGTACGCGGGCTCCCGCTCGTGCACCACGTGCCGCTCGACGTCTGAATAGCTTTGGAGCGCCGATTTGGCGCCCAATGACAATGTTGTATTTTAGAAACAGCAAAACCATCGCCCTCGGCGCCGTACGAGATTGGATGACCTCACTTTCGAATCTCCGACGCTTGTGCATGGATCGCAGCTGATGCAGTATCGTGAGGCGTGTATGTCAGACGAGCGTCTCACCCAACGTACAGTTCGAGCAAAATGAGAAATCCGAGGCGCCGCTCCGCCGGCGAGCCCAATCGCCTCATACGACACGTGCTCGACCGACAGCACCGACCCTGAGCCAATCAGCCGTCCCTCCATGGAGCACCGCCTCGCCCGACTAGAAGAGAACGAGCGCCGGCTGAGGCTCGCGCTCGAGGCTGGCTCGCTCGGGATCTGGGACATCGATCTGCGCGACGGCGCCTTCTACATGGATCGCCGCTGTCGCGCGATCTACGGGCTGTCGGAGCACGAGGTCCTCTCGGTGTTCAACGCGGACCATGCCAGGCGTCTCGTCCACGTCGACGACTGGGCCCAGGTCGAGGCAGCGATCGTGCGTGCCATCGATCCGACGAACCCTAATGACACATTCGCCGTCGAGCATCGCCTGGGGGCGCTCGGCCAGCGCCCGACTTGGGTTGCCGTGTGCGGCGAAGCTCGGTTCATTGGCGAGGGCCCGGGGCGTCGACCCTTCCGCATCGTCGGGACCTCGCAGGACATCAGCGCTCGCAAAGCCAACGAGCAGGAGCTCGAGCGAGCGCGCGAGCTGGCCGAGAGCGCGAATCAGTACAAGAGCGAGTTCATCGCGACGATCAGCCACGAGCTCCGCACGCCGATGGCGGCGCTGCTCGGCTACGCCCAGCTGCTCACCGAGCAGCTCGAGCGCATTCGCAGCACGGTCCCTGCGATCGCCGAGTCCGACTGCCTGCTCTACGCGCAGACCATTCGCCGCAGCGGCGGTCACCTGCTCGAGATCCTCAACGAGATCCTCGACTTGTCGAAGATCGAGGCCGGTAAGCTGGACATCGAGCGTCAGCGCGTCGATCTGCCCCGCTTGCTAGCCGACGTGCTCGCGCTGATGGCCGCACGTGCGCGCGAGAAGGCCCTGACGCTGCGACTCGAGGCCGAAGGCCCGGTGCCGAGCGAGATACGCACCAGCCCCAAGCACCTGCGGCAGATCCTGATCAACTTGATCAGCAACGCGATCAAGTTCACCGAG
>CBFGLP010000407.1:0-3264 GCA_965649595.1 uncultured Myxococcales bacterium
GCTTTGCGACCTCGGTGGGCTGGTTCGGGTTCGCAGCCGTCCGTCTGGCCCCCCAGAGGGGGGCTTGGGTTTGCCTCGCAAGGCCGTGCACGGAGCTTGGTTAGCTCGGCAGGCACGACACCTGCAGGGGACTAAATACCCCCCTAGCGTCCTGCTCGTTCGTCGACCGGCTCCAGCCAGGTCGGCCGGCGCCAGGTCGGGAGCATCGCGCCTTGGCCGAGCTCCAGCTCGAGGCGCAGCCGGTCGATCCGGTGCTGTAGATAGGGCGAGAAGTGGCCGGCGTAGCGGACCCACAGCTCGGGCAATTGCCAGTCGTCACCGCTGACCCGACCGCGACAGAGCGCCGATCCGCAGGCGCAGTCGAACTCGTCGTAGGACGAGCCGTCGCTCATCGCGTAGTCGTAGCAAACCTCCTCGCCTCGCTCGATCGGGACCAGCGCGACCAGGGTCAGCTGGCCTCGCAGACCTGCGTTGGGCTCGCACGAGTGGTTGAACCAGTCGCCTGGCCCCTCCACGGCGGAGACCATGTAGAGGTCCTCGTCGATCTGCAGGGTCAGCCGCCCGAGCGCTGGATCCAGGTCGCTCACCGGGACGACGGTCCCGCCGAAGACGGCCAGCAGCTCACCGGGGGCAATCCGGCGCCGGGCAAAGACCGCGTGGCCCCCTTTTTCGGGGCAGCGGCGACCAACTAGAGAGGGAGCGATCCAACAGGAGGGTCGTGGGTCCACGTCGTGGCGCTCAGATTGGGCGTGAGGGTCGTCAGGGGGTTTGGGTCCCAGGGGCGCGAGCCGTGGTCAGCCCGGTGGGCTGACGGGGTGGAATGACTTGCGAGCCGGGGCAGGAGTCCGGGGGCGAGCCGGGTGGTGCAGCCGAGACCTTGGAGCCGAGCCGCGGCCAGAGGGTGCAGGGGAATTGCATGGAGGTCGAGAGGGAAGTTGAGGGGCCCTGTCGGCCGGCACCCAGCCCGGAATCGAGGGGCTCTCGAAGCTTGGCCGGACAACGACTCGCCGTCCGTTCGCCGAGGGGCGCTCACGATCACCCGCAGCGATGCTCCGGCGGACCCATGTGGACGTCGACCCGGTGATCGTGTAGCAGGATGGATCGAGCTGGCTCCGCCGATGGCGATGTATCCGAGACGATCTCGGGTTCGCTCACGCCCACCGTGAGCCGTGCGGATCACGAGGGTTGACCGCACCCCGGCCCGATTCGCGCCATGTCCCGGTCGGTGCTGCATGGAGCCCCGAGTGGCCTCCCGCAGCGCGCCCGCGTGGCAAATGCACCGCTGACGCTCGACAAGGATCCAACTCCCCGTGCTCCACCCCGACACCGAACTTGCGTCGTACGGTCCCGTGCTCGGCTTCGGTCTCCGAGCGACTCGAGCGATCCCCCGCGGCACCCTGGTCTGGGTGCAGTGCGCCCTCGATCAGGTCATCGACCCAGCCGAGGTCGACGCCCTCCCGGCAGCTTACCGGCCGCTGATCGATCGCTACGCCTATCACGACAGCGCCGGTCGCTGGGTCCTGTGCTGGGATCACGCGCGCTATTTCAATCATCACTGCGAGCCCAACACCCGTGGGCTCGGGACCTGGGGACAGATTGCCGTGCGTGACATCGAGCCTGGTGATCCGGTCACCTGCGACTATGGTGAGCTGAGCCTCGAGCGCGACCTCCAATGTGCATGCGGGTCCGCCCGCTGCCGCGGGATCGTCCGCGCGAGCGACGTGCTGACCTGGACCAGCGACTGGGATCGCGAGACCGTCGACGCCGTCCGGGTGGCGCTGGGTCTCGAACAACCATTGCTGGCTTTCTTGACCGGAGCGGCGCACGAGCAGGCACTCGCCGTGCTCCGGCACGAGCAGCCACCCCCGTCGATTCGCGAGCTCGCCTTCCTGCCAGTCTGCGCGCGTTAGCTGAGCACCCGAGCGAGGGTCCAGACCAGGTACTCGCCCTCGGGGAAGCCGAGCGGGACCGGATGATCGAAGTCCGCCCCGCCGCGCTCGAGCACCTGGAGCTCGACCCGGACGCCGCGGGCGGCCTTGCGCAGCGTCTCCTCGAACGCCGCTCGATCGACGTGGCTCGAGCACGACGCCGCCAGGTAGAGCCCGCCCGCCGCGATCGCGGGTAGGGCCGCCGCATGCAGGGCCTTGTAGGCCGCGAGCCCCCGCTCGCGGGTCGCTTCGTTTGGGGCGAAGCTCGGCGGATCCGCGATCAAGAGGTCGAAGCCGGCCCCGCGCTGCTGCGCCAGCCAGACCTCGACCTCGACGGGAGCGATCGTGTGGCGCTCGGGCGGGAGCTCGTTGGCCAACCACGCGCGCTCGGCCAGCTCGAGCGCAGGTGCGGCGACGTCGACGGTGGTCACCTCGCTGGCTCCGCCGAGGCCCGCCGCGATCGAGAACCCGCCGGTGTAGCCGAACAAGTTGGCCACGCGGATCGACCGCTCGCCCGCCGCCCGAAGCCCTTCGACGAGGCTCCGCACTCGCCGTCGAGCCGCGCGCAGATCGAGGAACATCCCCGTCTTTTGGCCCTGCTCCAGATCGACGATCAGCCGCATGCCGTGCTCGCGGATCGTCTTCACCGGATCGGCGAGCTCGCCCCAGACCGTCTCGACTCGCTTGCTCGCCCCGCGACCGCTGCGACGCAGCAGCGTGCGGACACCGAGCGCGCGCAGCTGCTCGCCGAGCAGCGCCTCGATCATCGGCGCCCACGCCAAGATCGCCTCGCCGTCGTAGCGCAGCACCGCCGCGTCGACGTAGCGATCACAGACGACCCCCGGCAGGCGATCACCCTCGCCGTGCAGCAGCCGCAGCGCGTCGGTGTCCGGCGGCGCCAGCCGTCGACGCAGCTCGAGCGCTTCGATGATCCGCTCGGCGAGCAGCGAGCGATCGAGCGGCCGATCGCGGGTCGTGAACACCCGCACCCCGATCGGGCCGCTCTCCGCCAACCCGCGCGCGAGGAACCGGCCTTGCCGATCGAGCACTGTGACCACCGAGCCGGGCTCCGGCAACCTGCCGGTCAACGCGTCGCGGTAGATCCACGGGTGGCCGTGGCCGATCGCTCGCTCGAGCGGACGGATCAGCTGGACCGTGTTTATGGGTCCTCGCTCCGCGTTCGCGGGCGGCCGTGCACGGCCGTGCGGGCGAGTCGAACGGGGACGGGACATCGGCAGGAGTGTGCCCTAATCCTTAGCGAACGGCCGGCTGTGGCGAATCAGCCCACCGAGGTCGCTGCGCGCCCTCGCGGCCGCGCGTGGCTGAGTGCACGACG
>CBFGLP010000408.1:0-7985 GCA_965649595.1 uncultured Myxococcales bacterium
GCCGGGGTCATCGGCCTGCTGGTGCTGCCGCTCAGCGTGCGCAGCATCGACACGCACGCGCAGCGCAGCGGCGACCTCGATCCGCTCGCTCGCAGCAGGCGGCTGCGCGACCGCATGCTGCTGCTCACCTCGATCCCGCAGGTGCCCGCCGTGCTCGCGACCTTGTGCTTCATGGCCGGCTCGCAGCTTCGGCCCGTGCTGGTCGCGATGGCCATCTCCACGCTCTTCGTGCTCGCCCAGGGGCTGCTCGGCGAGCGCTTGCTGCAGCGTCCACCAGGTCGAGGGAACACCGCCTAGCGCCCCTGCGTGTACCCTACCCACGCCGATGCCCGACCGCCCGCTGCCCACGCTCGCCTCGCTGCTCGCCGCGCTGCCGCCCGAGCAGGCGCCCACGTTGATCGGCTGCGATCCGAGCACGCCGGTAGGCCCGCTGACCGACGACTCGCGCAAGGTCGGCCCCGGCTCGTGCTTCGTCGCGGTGCCGGGGCGAACCCACGACGGGCATCGCTTCTTGGCCCAGGTCGCGGCCGCCGGCGCCTCGCTGGCGATCGTCGAGCGTGGCCGCTTCGAGCAGCCGCCCGCCGGCCTGCCCCGGGTCGAGCTGCACGACACCGCCCGCGCCCTGCCTCGCCTCGCCGCGGCGTGGTGGGGCTGGCCGGGTCAGCGCCTGCGCCTCGCCGGGGTCACCGGGACCAACGGCAAGACCACCACCGCGCACCTGCTCGCGGCCGTGCTCGCCAGCGCGGGCCGGCTGCACGTGCGGCTCGGCACCACTGGCAACTGGTTGGTCGATCACGAGAGCACCGCCGGGTTCACCACGCCCTTTCCGCTCGAGCTGCAGGCCTTGCTCGCGGACGCGGTCGAGCGTGGCGCGACCGACTGCGTGATGGAGGTGTCCTCGCACGCGCTCGACCAAGGTCGCGTGCAGCCGCTGCGCTACCAGGCGATCGCGCTGACGAGCTTCTCTCAGGATCACCTCGACTACCACCCGACGATGGCCGCGTACCTCGAGGCCAAGCGCCTGCTGCCGCGCGAGTACTTCGATCCTGCGGGCGTGGCCGTAGCTCCGCGCGAGCAAGGCGAGGCAGCCGAGGCGTTCCTGCGCGCGGCCGCGGACGCAGGTTGTGCTCGCTGCTGGCGAACCTCGCGGACACCGGCGCCCGAGTCCGAGGCCGCGATCGCGGTGCTCGAGCGGCGGGACTCAGTCAGCCCCCCAGGGGCTGAGAGCGCGAGCGCGAGCATTTCGGCGCGCGTTCGCACGCCCGCCGGTGAGCTCGAGCTGCGCTCACCCTTGGTCGCCGAGTACAACCTCGACAACCTGCTGGTCACGATCGGGCTCGCGCTCGGTCTCGGTGTCCCGCTCGACGCGATCGCCCGGGGCCTGTCGAGCTCCCGTGGCGCGCCGGGACGGCTCGAGCGCGTGCACGTGCCGGAGCTTGCAGGTCCAGCGGTCTACGTCGACTACGCCCACACCCCCGACGCGGTCGAGCGCGCGCTCGAGGCCCTGCGACCGAGCACCCGAGGTCGGCTGATCATCGTGCTCGGCTGCGGAGGCGACCGCGATCCCGGCAAGCGCCCGATCATGGGTGCGATCGCCAGTCGTGGCGCCGACGTGTTCGTCGCGACCTCGGACAACCCACGGACCGAGGATCCCGGCGCGATCGTCGATCAGATGCTCGCGGGCGTGCGCCCAGAGTCGCAAGCGGGCGCGAAGCTGATCCGCGAGGTCGATCGTGGCAAGGCGATCGTGCTCGCGATCTCCGAGGCCGGCGAGGACGACGTCGTGCTGATCGCCGGCAAGGGCCACGAGGACTATCAGATCCTCGGCACCACCAAGATCCACTTCGACGACCGCGAGCACGCCGAGCAGGCCCTGCGCGCCAAGCTCTCTTAATCCCTGTGCTGGGTTAGGTCCGGCCGATTTAGTTGTCGGCCGAAGGCACGAACCAACGCCCCGTCAGGGGCGGGCAGGGGGCGAGGGCCCCGTCACTGTACGTACCGGGTACATGGGTGACAGATGGGACCGGCCACGGTCCCTCCATCGAGATTAGGAGTCCCTGTGATCGGTTGCGTTCCGGACGCAACCGGGCACAGGGATCAAGGGATCACACAGACGGCGAGCCGCGGGTGCTGCTGCGGGTCGTCGCTCTCGCGGCTGGCGAAGGTCACCCGGCCCTGCCCTGCCCCGCCCTCGGCGACGTTGCGCAGCTCGAAGCCAGCATAGACCTCGCCGTCGGTCACGATCCCGCTGACCACCGCCGTGATGTCGAGCTCGTAGTCCGCGAAGGGATCGTCGGCTGCCGGAGCGACCAGCTCGACCGGTCCGGTCGCTGGTTGGTCCTCCCAGCTCACGCTGCTCTCGTCCCAGGCGGAGATCACCCGACGCAGCTCGAACGCGTCCGGGCCCTCGAACTGGTGCGGGTACATCGGTGTGCCCTCGTAGGCCGAGAGCCACAAGGTCGCCGAGCTGACTAGCCCAGCAGGGAGCTCGGATAGCTCGAAGTGGAGCAGCGCGCGGCTGTCGTAGAGCGAGTTGTACTGCCACCGCTCGATCCGCAGGTCGAGCGCGTCGCCGTAATTGGTCTCCGAGATCCACGGCTGTCCGTTCGGCGCCTGCGAGATCCGAGCGTCACGTACCGCCTCGAGCTCGACGCACAGCTCGTTGCCGGGCAGACAGACCCCGGCGCTGCAGTCCAGGCCGGGCTCGCACTCACCCTCGGGCGTGCACGGGCAACCTTCGACACCCAGGGGACAAGTCGAGATGTCCGGCTTTGGCCCCTCGTCCTCACCTTCGTCGTCCGAGGAGTCCTCCTCGCCTTCGCTCGACTCGTCCTCGGACGAGCCGCTGCTCTCGTTTTCGCTGCCACCCTCGTCTCCGAAGCCCGGCCACGGCAGCGCACCCGGCCCACAGCCGATCGAAGCGAGCGACCCGAGCAAAAGCGAGACTCGAGCGAGCGGACGCATGACCTACTCGCTACGTACCACGGTGCGTGCGTGTCGATCGTCGCGTCCGGCTAACCGCGGTTGCGCTGCCAGATCAGCCGCAATCCCTCCAGGATCAGCGTGTCGTCGACGACATCGATCGTGTCGGTCTCTGGCGCAACCTTGCGCGCCAGCCCTCCTGTTGCGATCACCCGCGTCGGCCAATCGAGCGTCGATCGGATCCGCCGGAGCATCCCTTCGACCAAGCCGACGTAGCCATAGAAGAGCCCCGACTGGATCGCGGTGACCGTGTTGCGGCCGATCACCGACTCGGGCTTGATCACGTCGACGCGCGGCAGCTTGGCTGCCCGCTGGAAGAGCGCGTCCGCGCTGATGCCCACGCCCGGCGCGATCACGCCACCGAGATACTCGGGCTTGGGCGAGACCACGTCGAAGGTCGTCGCGGTCCCGAAGTCGACCACGACCACGCCACCGCCCGGCTCCGCGTCGGGGCTCGCCTCGCTCGCGCGTCCGCCAGGCCGCGAGTAGAGCTCGTGGGCCGCGATCGCGGCCACGATCCGGTCTGCGCCCACGTCCTTGGGCGGGTCGTAGAGCACGGGCATGCCGGTCTTGACCCCTGGCCCCACGACCAAGACCTCGGCTAGACGACCGTAGCGCTCGAGCGCCTCGACGAGCGGCCCGAGTGCGGGCGGGACCACGCAAGCGACCACCGCTGCGGAGATCGCTGCGTAGCCGTAGCCCTGCAGCGCGAGCGCCCGCTCGAACGCGATCGCTACCTCATCGCGGGTCCAGTCGCGGCTCGTGCCCAAGCGCAGCTCGCAGCGCAGTTGCTCGCCCTCGAACACACCTAGCGAGGTGTTGGAGTTGCCGACGTCGACAGCCAGCAGCATTGCCCGCGACTGTACCCTCACGACGCCGCCATCTGCTACCGTCTCGGCCCGTGAGCCAGGGCGGAGAGGGCGGCGAGTCCCAGACCAGCATGACGACCGGCTCGATCCCGCCGGCAGACGGTCACGCTCGCCTCGATCCGCTGACCCTGATCGAGCAGCGACAAAAGCAGCTGCGCCTGCCTTTACGCAGCTGGGTGATCCCCTTCGCCGTGGTCGGCAGCGTCGCCGGCCTGTTCTTCGCGCTCTCGATCTGCCTCGACGCGCTCGGCTCGCTCGACGACAAGCACTTCACGCTCGAGGGCCTGCGCGACTCGCTGTTCACCCGCGACATCGATCAGGCCCGCAACACGCTCGGCAGCCTCGGCGAGGTGATGGCCGCCGTGCTCGGCCTCGCGCTGACGGTGTCGAGCATCATCGTCCAGCTGGCCGCGACTCGGTTCACGCCGATCGTCACCTCGCTGTTCTTTCGCGCGCGGGCCAACGGCTTGGTGCTCGGCTTCTTCGTGGTCTGCAACGTGTTCGTGCTGTGGGTCAACTACGCCGTCGGCGACGGATCGCTCCCGCGCTGGGGCGTGTTCCTCTCGATGGTGCTGCTGACCGCCAGCCTGCTGCTGCTGTTCCCCTACTTCGCCTACGTGTTCAACTTCCTCGAGCCGGACTCGATCATCAGTCGGATCACGACCGATGGCCTCGCCGCCTCCACGCCCTTCCGCGGCCGCAGGCGCCGCTCGGTCGGCACTCGTCAGCGCGAGGCCGCGCAGGCGGTCGAGCACCTCGCCAACATCGGCCTCAACGCGGTCCAGCAAAAGGACAAGAACATCGCCTCGAGTGCGACCAACGCCTTGTGCAACTACGCCATCTACTATGGCGACACCAAGGCCGGCATGGTCCAGTCCTGGCACTCGATCCCGGACTGGAACCGGCAGAGTCCCGACTTCGTGAGCCTGTCCGACGAAGCGGTCGAGGACCTGCGCGCGAGGGGGACCTGGCTCGAGTGGAAGATCCTGCGTCAGTACCAGATGCTGTTCGGCGAGGGCCTCGAGCGGATGAAGGACCTCTGCTACCTGATCGCGATCAATACGCGGCGGCTCGGTGAGGCGGCCGCTCGGCACGGCGACCTCCCGGCGCTCGACCTAGCGATCAAGTTCTTCAACACCTACCTGCGCGCGACGATCAACGCGAACGACATCCGCACCTGCTACAACATCCTGCACCAGTATCGGCAGCTGGGCGAGTCAGTGATCGAGCACGTCGAGACCGATCCCAAGGACATCGTCTCGGACCAGCCGATGAGCATGACCTCGACGATGACCGTCTCGACTGGTCGACCCGCTGGTGATCTCGACGAGCTCGAGCGACGCGGCCTCGAGATCGCCAAGTACATGCGCTACTACTCGGGCATCGCGTTCGCGCGCGGAATGGTGTTCATCACCGAGGTCACCGCGCACGACGTCGGCTCGCTCTGCGTCAAGGCCTTTCACGTCGGCAGCACCCATCACAAGGATCTGCTCGAGACCTTCTTGCGGGTCGATGACAGCGCCGAGGGGGGTGGATCGGAGACGACCTTGCGTGGCGTGAGGCGAGCACAGGTCAAGCTCGCCTGCACGTACCTGCTCCACGGGGCTGAGTCGCTGGCGAAGCGGATCCACTCGGACATGAAGAACGAGCCGGCCGAACGCTTGCGGGGGATCTGGCAGGAGCTCGCGGCCTTGCGGACGCGGGAGTTCTGGGAGGTGAACGACCGGGGATCGAACTTCGATTACCTGAGCGACGAGCAGAAGGCTCAGCTGCCGGTGTTCTTCGCGTGGTTCCCGAGCGTGCACAAAGAGGCGATGGAGGCGCTGCGCAAGGGCAGCGTCGAGCCGGTCGGGGCGAAGCCGATCGTGGTGAATGCACCTTGACGTGCCGCCTCGCTCGCGGACTGGCTGAGCTCCAGACCCCCCGGACCCCTGCCAGCTCGGACCCCTGCCGAGAGTCTTATCCGATCCTGCCGGGACCCCTGCCGAGAGTCGTATCTGATCCCGAAACAGAAGGTTACTTCCCGATCGAAAACCGTGAGCCAAAATTCGTAGCTCAAGCCTTGCGTTGACTCTGCAGTACCGAGCAGTAAGCCACCTAACCAACATTGCTGGCCTGACGAATCTGTGCAAGAGCCCTCGCGCCGGGCCGACACGTGGGCATGACACGTCCACGTCGCGTCCTCCCTGACAAGACCTACCTCGTGACCCGTCGCTGCTCCGAGCGACGCTTCTTCCTGCGCCCCGACCGTGAGGTGACCCGGATCTTCGAGTATCTACTTGCGATCGCATGCGAGCGATTCGAGATCGATCTCCATGCCTACATGGTAGTGAGTAATCACTACCACCTGGTGCTCACGGATCGGCTCGGCAACCTCCCAGACTTCGAGCAATACCTCAACTCATTGCTTGCACGCTCGATCAACTGCTTCCGCGGGCGCTGGGAGAGCTTCTGGGACCCGGACTCGTTCAGTGGCGTAGAGTTGGTCGACAGCGAGAGCCGACTTGAGCGGGTCGTATACACGCTCATGAACCCCGTGGACGCCAATCTGGTGACCCGAGTAGAACATTGGGAGGGCGCATGCAGTCTTCGGATGCGTTTCGGTGTGGGTGTACCCGTTTCACGCCCTGACGAGTTCTTCAGCGAGGACATGCCGGAAACGGGGACCCTGAAAGTCGTCCCCCCTCCCGGCCTCGAGGAGTTCTCGCCGGAACTCCTCCAACGACTGATCAACGAGCGAATTCGGAAAGCCGAGGGCGCGCGGGATCGATCGCAGAAGGTGTTGGGTATGCACCGGGTCCGGACGCAGCATTGGAACAGCAGCCCTGACACCCTAGAGCCCCGACGAGGACTCAACCCTCGTATTGCCGCGCAGAGCCATCAGGCGCGCGTTGAAGCCTTGACAACATTGCGAGAATGGCTATCGAGCTATTATGCCGCGCTGGCACATTTTCGCGCAGGCGATCGTGACGTCCAGTTTCCGCGAGGGACATATTGGATGTGCGTGAAGCTAGGCTGTCCGAGCTCAGCGGCCTGACGTCAACGGATCGTTTTGGGGAGGAGGGCTGCGGAGCGTACCGCAGCTTTGTCGCGACCGAAAATGGCCAATTGGTCATTGGCGTGGCCATCGGGTGAATACAGATACGAGCGCCTTACTTGGACAGCGATCTTTATGTAATATAGCATCCCCGCAGGTACGATGTTTTAGAAATGTGAGTCAGTCTAGTTGGTCAAGCTTGCTTGACCAACTAGACTGACTCACGGACAGGTTCCCCGCCCCGACGGTTGACAGGTTCCCCGCCCCGACGGTTCCCCCTGCTTTCAGGGCACGAGGTAAATCCCGGCCAAGCACATCTCGTTGTGCGTGCCCCAGCCCGGCAGGATCGGCTCCGTCACCCCGCTCGTGTCGAACGTGCAAGTCACCTCGATCGTATGCTCCGGCCCGAGCACGATCGGCTGCTCGTAGAAGTAATACAGCTGCCAGCCAAAATCCCAACGCGGCACGTCGCCCATGCACGCCACCTCGTTGCCCTGCTGATCCAGCACCCGCGCCTTCAGCTTGGTCCCGAACGAATGCATGTGCGGGAAGAACCCCCACAGCTCCAGGCTCGGGAGCCCGAACGCGTCCAGATAGTCCGAGGCCGGCAGCGTCCACACGTAGTCATACGCCTGCTCCCCAGGCGGCAGCGAGTCCGGCTGACCAGTGAACAAAGTACCCAACAGCCCATCCGGCAGGTCGAAGAACCCCTCGCGCTCGACCGATTCTTCCAAGCGCACGCGCACCGTCGAGCTGTCGCTCTGCCCGATCACCTCGGGGTCCGCCATGTTGTAGTGGACCTGGATCACGATCAGGTCACCAGCGCTGAGCCGTGCCCCGCTCCCAGCCGGGAACTCGACCACCCCCTGCCCCGGTGCCCACGTGACCGGGATCTGATTGGGCGCGACCCCGTCCCCCGCGGCCCCGAAGCAATCCCATCCGAGCCGATCCGGCGACGCCTCGTCGAGCGCGGTGATCACATCGAGGTTGGTGTTCCCCTCTGCATCCACGACCAGATCCGGATCGACCGGCATCGCCAGCACGTGGTGAACCAGCGCCTCGTTGCCAGGGACCACCTCGTAGCCGGTCATGAACAT
>CBFGLP010000409.1:0-4143 GCA_965649595.1 uncultured Myxococcales bacterium
TCCGGCCGGCGCGATCGACCAGCGCGACCACGTCGGGCATCTGCTCGACCAGCGAGCGCCAGCGGACCTCGCTCGCGCGCAGAGCCTCGTAGAGGCGGGCGTTCTCGAGCGCGCTGGCGGCCTGGCCCATTAGCAAGGTCAGGACCTCGAGCCGCTCGTCGGTGAAGTTGGCCGCGCTGAGCTTGTTCTCGAGGTAGACCACGCCGACCAGCTGGCTGTGCTTGACCATCGGCAAACACAGGACCGATTGGACCGCGCCCTGCCGAACGTAGGGATCGGCGGCGAAGCGAAGATCCTTGCCAACCTCGGCGAGCACGACCGACTCGCGCGTGCGCTCGACCCAGTGGACGAGCGAGACGGGCAGCATCGTGCCAGCCTCGGTCAGCGGCAGCGCGCGCTCGAGGAAGCCGCCCTCGGGGTGCTCGGCGACACAATCGGCGACCACGGTCAGTCCACGCTCGCCCGGCAGCACGAGCACGCCCCGATCGGCGCCAGCGTTCTCGAGCGCGATCTCCATCAGCCGATCGACGACCTCCTCGAGCCGGATGTCGGCCGCGATCGCCTGCGAGGTCTTGAGCAGCGTGGCCATGTCGAGCGCCCGACTGGTCGTCGAGTTGCTGGTCCTCGTCGAGCCGGTGTTGGTCGTGCCGGTCTCCTCGCTGCGCGGCGCGTGATCGTCGACCAGCGTCGCCCAGCGACGCTCGAGCTCGCTGACCTTGGCGAACGCGCCCCAGTGACGGTAGCGATCGCGGGCTCGCTCGAGCGGGCCGTGGACCAAGGCGGCGTGACCTCGCAGCGCGGCCAGCCGAGCGAGCCGCTCGCACGCCAGCGCCTCGAGCATCGGGACGCGTAGCTTGGCGGCTTCGTCGGCGGCCCGCCCGAACGCCTCGACGGCTGGCTCGAAGCGGCCGCGGATCCGCTCGTGCTCGCCGCGCAGCAGATCGGCCTGAACACCGCAGTTGGCTCCCTTGTCGGCCCACCGGCGCAGCCGCGCCTCGGAGCGCCGCAGCAGCCGGATCAGCTGACGCCGCTCGGCGCCTTCGACCTCGCTCACCCGATCGGCGGCCGCGAGCGCACGGAAGCAGACCAGCGCGGGGATCAGCCACGAGCCTGGCATCGCCCGCCCGATCGGCTCGGCGATCACCTCGAACACCTGCAAGGCCTCGCGCGAGCGCCCGAAGATCACCAACGCCATGCCATTATAGAGCTTGGCTTCGAGCACGGTGAGCATCTCGATGCCCGTGCTGGCGAGCTGCTCGGTGTCCAGCGGATCGGTCTCGCCAGGCGGCGGCAAGGGGCCATACATCAACAAGCGACACAGGCCGCGCAGCGCCTCGCCACCACCCGGGCGCACCTCGGTGCCCCACTGGCGACGCCGCCGGATCAGCGCCTCGACTTGCTGCTCGACCAGGCGCAGGTGCACGCCCGCGAACAAGCTCAGCTCGACCCGGACCATCTCGCTGTGGTCGGCCGTCTCGAGGTCGCCAGCCTCGATGGCCAGCTCGCTGACCCGCCGCAGCGCCAACAAGCACTCGCGGTAGGGCTTCTCCCACTGGCCGAGGAACTGCGCGGCCATCTGCACGCGATAGTCGACCTCGTGATCGGCCGAGAGCTGCTTGGCGATGTCGAGCAAGCCGTGGCCCTGGGCGCGCCGCTCGAGCCCGACCGCGAGGACCAACGCGGCTTGAACCACAGCCAAGGGCGCGCCAACGTGGGTGCCGTGGCGCAAGAGCAGCTCGATGTGGCGCTCGACCAGCAGCAGGTAGAGCTCGCCGTCGACCACGTAGGCTGAATTGTTGAGCGCCAGGATCATGCGCATCCCGGCCAGCGCTCGCTCGTCGTTACAGGGCGGGAGCTCGCGCAGACGTGCGAGCTTGGCCTCGCGGAGGTTGAGGATCAGACGCAGCAGCGCGGCCCCGACGGTCACGCGACCAGGCCGTGACGGCAGCTCGATGCCCAGCCTGCGCAGGTTGGCCACGCCAAACTCGAGCGAGCCCGCGAGCGAGCGCGAGAGCGTCAAGAGCCAGCAGCGCTTGATGACCAGCGTGGCGAGCTCGCTCGGCGTGAGCTCGTCGGCCCGGTCGAGCAACTCGAGGAAGTGCGCGTCGGCCCGCGAGTGGTGCCCGATCAGCGCGAGCGCCTCGCCGAGCCCAATCTTGGCGCTGACGATCAGCCGCCGCCGCGGGTCGTCGCGCTCCCGCTCTCCGAGCCCTCGCCACAGACCCAGCGCGATCTGGAGCAGCCGGACCGCCGCCAACGGAGCTCCGCTGGCCAGCGCTCGCACGCCTGCGCGAGCGTTGAGCTCGCCCAGCTCGCAGCGGGTGTCGGGATCCAGGTCCGCGGCCGCTTGGCTCGACCGCCCGTTCAGCGAGCTCGACCCGGCGGATCGCTCCGACTCGGGCACAGGATCGCCGTCGGGCTCGCCGAGCAGCGGGACCAGGCCGTAACCGCGATCGAGGTGCTCGACGATCTCGAGCAGGTGCTCGTTGGCCGCGTCGCCGTAGTGCTCGAGCAGGGCGCCGCCGATCGACAAGTGCAGCGAGCGGCGGCGCTCTCGCGAGAGCAGCCGATACGCGGCCTCGCGGATCCGGTCATGGCCAAAGCTGCCGAGCTCGCCGACGACCGAGAGCAGGCCCTCATCGCTGAGCTGGTGCAGCAGCGAGCCGACCTGAGGGATGGCCGCGATCTTCTCGAGCACCCGCACCTCGAAGCGGCTGCCGAACACGCTGGCGATCATCGCCAGCTCGCGGAGCGCCTCGGGCAAGCGATCGAGCTTGCCGCTCATCATCTCGAGGCTGTCGGAGGGCAAGCCGGCCGCCTCGATCGCGGCGATGTCCCAGCTCCAGCCCTCGCTGCCGACCCAGAGCAGCCGCCGCTCGGCGAGGTGGAGCAGGAACTGCCGCACGAAGAAGGGGTTGTTGTTGGTCTTGCGCGCGACGATCTCGATCAACGGAGCGACGCTCGCGGGCGTTCGCGCGAGCGCGTCAGCCAGCAGCGCCGCACAGGCGGCCGCATCGAGCGGAGCTAACTCGATCATCGCCACCGAGCGCTTGGCTACGCTCGAGTGCTCGAGCAGCTCGGTCAGCAGCTCGCTCGACTCGCGCAGGGTCCCGACGATCAGCAGCGCCGCGCCAGGCTCGGCGAGCAGGTCCTCGATCAGCTCGACGCTGCCCGGATCGGTCCAGTGCAGATCGTCGATCGCCAACACCAGCGGATGCTCGGGTCGGGCGACGCGGGCGAGCAGGCGCAAGGCGGCCATCCGCACGCGGTTACGGGCCTCGGCTGCACCGCCCTCGCGCAGCCGCGGCTCGAGCTCGCGCCGCTCGGGGCCCGGACCATCCGCCGGCGCTTGCCGGCCGAACACTGCCGCGAACTTGGGCACCAGCTCGACGAGCGTGGCCGTGAGGCCACCGAGCGCATCACCGAGCTCGCGGCGCCAGCGAGCCAGCTCGGCGTCGCTCTCGGTCAGCAGCTGATCGGCCAGCGCTGCGATCGCTTGCACGATCGCGGCGAAGGGCGTCTGCATGCCGGCATCGAACTTGCCGCGGATCAGCAGGCCGCGGCGCCCGAGGATCGGCTCGATCAGCTCGTCGAGCAGGGCGCTCTTGCCGATCCCGGGCGGGCCCTGCAACAAGACCATCCGCGGGCTGCCGCTCGCGGCCAGGCGAAACTCGAGCAGCAGCTTGTCACGCTCGGCCTCGCGTCCGTAGAGCCTATGCGGCAGCTGGATCGCGTTCGGCACGTCGTTGCGGCCGAGCACGAAGTCGACGAGCGGCTCGCCGCGCTCGAGCGCCTGGGCGATCGCGGCGAGATCGGACGCGACGCCGCGGGCCGACTGGTAGCGCCGCTCTGGCGCCTTCTCGAGCAGCCGCATGACCAGCTCGGCGACTGGTGAGGGCAGCTCCGGGCGCAACCACTGCGGCGACTCGGGCCGCCGAGCGAGGTGGGCGTGGATCAGCTCGAGCGGCGTGCTCGCGACGAAGGGCCGACGCCCGGTCAGCAGCTCGTAGAAGGTGACGCCGAGCGAATAGAGGTCGCTGCGAACGTCGACCTCGCGCCCGGTTCGGCCGGTCTGCTCGGGCGAGACATAGGGGAGCGTCCCCTCGAGCACCGAGGGATCGTGAATCTGCGAGCGCTCGCTCT
>CBFGLP010000410.1:0-6221 GCA_965649595.1 uncultured Myxococcales bacterium
GAGGTCGTGCGCGGGACCGTGGTCGCGCCGAGCATCTGGTGGACGAAGCTCAGCCCGGATCGGCGCAACATCAATTGGCTGACCTCGTCCGAGGAGACGGACATGGGCGGGGGAGCGCTGTTCTTCGACGTGCCGGTGACCGTCCAGGCGCTCGGGTAGCAGCACGGGGCGGGTTCGGGCGCCCGCGCCCGAGCAAGCCAGTTGAGGCTCGAGTACCGAATGACCGCCGCTCGTGCAGCGCGGTATCGTGGCCGGACGACCCCGAGGCCATGGCATGAGGCTGCTCGAATTCATTCGCAAGATCTTCCGCAACGACGAGGGCCCATCCGAGCGGCGTCAGCTGCAAGCCTGGAGCTTCGTGCTGACCGTGTCGGTGTTGACCGGGCTATTCATTGTGCTGGTGTTCGCGGCCGGCCGCGGCTCGACCTGGAAGCAGGCCCTGCAGCTCGGCGCGAACGCGCTGATCCTCGCCGGCGCGTCGCTCTTGGTCGGTGGGCTGCTGGGGTTCTTGTTCGGCATCCCGCGAACCGACACCCAGCGGCCCGCGGATGACAACGGGTCTCGCTACGCCGCGAACACCAACCTCGAGCAGATCTCTGACTGGCTGACCAAGATCCTCGTTGGGGTCGGCCTGACCCAGCTCAGCCAGATCGGCGAGACGCTGACCAAGGTGGCGGAGTTCTTCGCGCCCGCGCTGGCGGGCGACGCTCAGGCGAAGCCCTTCGCCTTGTGCGTGATCGTCTTCTTCACCACCGCGGGCTTCATGTTCGCGTACCTGTGGAGCCGCATCTACCTGGCGCGCGCGATGGATCTCGCCGACATCAGCTACGAGGTCCAGCACGAGCTCAAGGAGCAGGCGACCGTCGACGCGAACGCGCTGAGCCTGACCGAGCAGCAGCTCGCGCCGCAGGCTGGCGGAGTGCCTGTGGACCTGGAGCGGCTACGCGAGGCCATGATCAAGGCGAGCCCGGGCGTGAAGGTGCGGATCTTCTTTCAGGCGTCCAAGCTGCGGGCCGAGACCTGGCGGACCAATCGCAAGGTCATGGAGCGGACGATCCCGGTGTTCGAGGCGTTGATTGCGAGCGACCCCGAGAAGCGCTTCCACAAGAACTTCGGTCAGCTCGGGTTCGCCCTGATCGAGAAGGACCCGCCGGATCCGGAGCGGGGCGAGGCGATGCTCAGCGAGGCGATCAGGATCCGCGGCGCTTGGAGCCCGAGCGTCGGTTGGGTCTATTACGAGTTCTGCCGAGCGATCTGTCGGATCCGCCAGGACCCCAACTTCAAGCTCGGCAAGCCGGCCTCGCCGGAGGTCCGCGCCAAGATCGTCGAGGACCTCCAGGTGGTCGAGCGAAGCGGCGAGCGGGTTGCGAGCGAGCTCGTCGCCGAGTGGGCGCGGCTCAACGAGCTCGAGCTCGAGTGCCTCAGGCAGGACGAATGATCTTGCGCCGGATCTGACGGTCGCGCAGGAACTCGATCGCCTCGATCGAGGGCTTGATCCATACCTGATCGCCCTTCGGCTGGCCTTTGCGCATCATCGCCGCCAGCTCGAGCTGTCCGCCGAAGTTGGCCCCCGGCACGTAGATGATCGGCTTGCGCGGCACGATCACCCGCGGCAGCGCGATCGGTGGGCGCGGGTTGTCGATCAGCTCCGGGTCGATGCAGCTCGACAGATCGTTCGTGGCCGCGACCCGCTGGTTGAGCGGCTCGAGCCCCCAGCGCTTGGCGACGGTCGCCGCGACCGAGGCGTGGTCGAACACGACCCCGTTGACGCAGCCGGCTCGCACCTGCGGACCGATCACCATGCTCGGGATCCGAAAGCCCAGCTGCTCGAAGCCCGGGTGGTCCGGGTCGGTGGTCAGCGGCGGCGGTACGTGGTCGTGGAAGCCGCCGTGCTCGTCGTAGGTGACGATCAGCAGGCACTTGTCCCAGTTGGGTGAGCTGGCGAGCGCTTCGTAGATCGTCGCGATGAAGGCCTGACCGTCGCGGACGTCGGCGGGCGGGTGGTCGTCGTTGCCGATCGTCGCGCCAGCGGTGAGGATCGGGTCGACGATGCAGAACGAGGGCAGGTTGCCGTTCTGCGCGTCGGTGAAGAACTCCTGGATGACCTTGACGTGCTCGGCGGCAGGCGAGACGCCGTAGGTGACCACGAAGGGCAGGCCGGACGCGTAGTAGCGGTGCGAGATGCCGGCGTCGGCGAGCTGGTCGAAGATGCTCGGGATCCCGCTGATCGCCTCGTTCGACTGCATGCCGTCGGAGGTGCCGCAGTGGAGGTGGAAGCGGTTGGGCCAGGTCGGGCCCATGACCGAGGCGAACCAGCGATCGCAGAGCACGTACTCGTCGACCAAGGCGTGGTAGACGGGCAGCTGCGAGCGCAGGTAGTAGCCCATGACCTCGGCGTACTCGCTGGCGCCGTCGATCTGGTACTCGCGCACGAAGCCGTCGTTGACCCCGCCGTTGAACTGCGCGTGTGAGGCGTTCCAGCCGTGCGGCGGATCCTCGGTGTGGACCCACAGCTCGGTGTTGAACACGGCGATCGGATCGCCGTCGAGGTTCGGGTTGGTCTCGCTGCCGGTCAGGCCATCGATCGGCAGGCCCTCGATCGCCGAGAGGGCGCCGAAGAAGTGATCGAAGCTGCGGTTCTCCATCATCACGACCACGATGTGGTCGATGCCCGAGAGCAGCTCCTCGGGGGTCAGGTCGCTCTCCTCGCAGGCCTCGTAGGGATCCTCGCCGGTCGTGTCGGTGCCGGTATCGGTGTCGGTTCCCTCGCTGGTGTCGCCGTCGCCGTCACCGGTTTCGGTGGTGTCGCCATCGCTGGTCTCGCTCTCGCTGCTGGCCTCGTCGTCGCCTTCGGGCTCGTTGTCCTTGCACGCCGCGAGGGTCGCCGCGCCAACCAGGGCACCGAGGCCCTGCAGGGCGCGACGACGAGACAGGCCAGCGCGGCGCCGACGAAGGCGGGGATGAAGGCGACGGATCGGTAGCGATGCCATGGCCGGGAGTATCGCCGATCTCGCGTTACGGCTGGGTTTCGATTCGTTGTAGCTGGGCTGCTATGGTCCGCGCTCATGCGCACGGCCTCGCTCGCATCGTTGCTCGCCCTGCTCACCGCTGGCTGCGTCACGCCCCCGTCCTCGGACCCCGAGGGGACCAGCACCCCCACGCAGACCGCGTTGCAAGCAGGGATGGTCGCTGCGCCCGGGCGCCCGATCGCCGAGCTCTATGCGGTCGGCGAGGTGCGTGGGTTCGAGTTCGTCCAGGAGGGCGTGACGATCGGCCGCTCCTTCGGTCGCTACGAGGGCCCCGTCACGCGCGACGGAAAGACCCTGCACCGGTTCACGACCCGAAGCGAGCTGCTGCCGCCAAACGGCAAGCCGGTCCGCTGGGCCTCGGAGCTGCTCTTCGACGAGCACGGGCGCTTGATCGAGGGCAACGAGCGCAGCATCGCCGCCGAGCTGCGCTTCAGCTCGCGCGAGGATCCCGACGCGCTGATCATCGAGGCCCGCTCGGGTCTGCCCAAGGTCGAGAGCGAGGAGCTTGCCTACTCGTCGGACGTGGCGGTGATGGGCTACATGGCCACGCTGCACGAGGAGCTGATGCTGGCTAGCCGCGAGCTGAAGGTTGGCGAGAACGAGTGGCGCCTGATCTCGCTCTCGGCCGGCCGCGCGGATCCTTGGTCGGCGCAGGTCGAGGTCCAAGGGCAAACGATCGTGCTCTCGACCAGCCTCGGCGAGGAGATCTGGCTCGAGCAGGGCCGCATCGAGCGGATCGAGGTGACCGAGGACAAGCTGGTCGTGCAGCCGATCGCTCACCCACAGTGGCCCGAGTGGGACGTCGAAGGTCCCAAGGGGCTCAGCTACGCGCCAGCGAAGGACGCGAGCTTCGAGATCCGTCCCGTCGATCTGCCGGGCCTGCAGGGCGAGGCCGATCTGCGCGGCGAGGTGCTGATCCCCAAGGCCAGCGTGCACGGCAAGGGCCCCTATCCGGCGGTCGTGTTCCTCGGCGGCAGCGTCAGCGCGGACCGCTACGGCTTCGCCGGGCCGCCCGCGGTCGACCTCGGCTACCACGAGATCACCGACGCGCTGGCCAACGCGGGCTTCGTGGTGATCCGCTACGACGAGCCAGGCGCGGGTGAGAGCGAGGCGACCACCGCGAGCTGGGCGAGCCAGCGCGAGGACGCGCGGCGAGCCTTCCGGACCTTGCTCGTGCAGCCCGAGGTCGATCCCGATCGCGTGCTAGCGATCGGCCACGCCGAGGGCGGCTGGCGAGCGCTCGCGCTGGCCAACGAGCGACCGCGGGAGGTCATCGGTGTGGCCCTGCTCGCGACGCCGGGCCGCAGCTATCGGGAGCTGTTCGCCGCGCAGCCCGAGGTGTTGAAGTCGCTCGAGACCGGCAAGGGGCTGCCCGAGTCGCTAAAGCCGATGGCCCAGTGGTATGGCGAGATCCTCGTCGAGGATCCCGACGCGCTGATCTTCAAAGCCCGCGTCCCGATCTGGATCGCCCAGGGCGAGAAGGACTTCGAGGTCGACCCGGCCAAGGACCTCGCCGCCCTGTCCGCGTCTGCCCGCAAGTACAAGCGCGAGTTCGAGGTCGCCAAGTTCCCTGGGCTCGATCACCTGTTCAAGGTCGAGCCGGGCGAGTCGACCCACACGAGCTACCTCGAGCCCCGGCCGGTCGATCCGGAGTTCCTCGCCAAGCTGGTCGAATGGGCCAAGAAGGCCGCGGCCCAAAAGGCCAAGGGCAAGCCCTGAGGGCAGGGTGGAATGCCGCGCGGCGGGGCGGACGTCCCCGCCGAGCACGGCTATCCATCTGCGCACCTGCACGAAAGACTGAGTTTTTGTACAGACCTGCGCGAGCCAGCTACAACGTGGTTGGCCTCCTTCGAGGGGCTGGCAGGGGTCCCGAGAGCCCCGGGACTCCCGACCGACTCACCCGGCTCAGGTCGATCCCTTGGCGCCCTCGCACGCATCGACGAACCCTCTGACGAAGACCTGCCTGGTTGGCTTGCTCGGCCTGCTCGGCTGCCACGCCGATCCTCCGCCCTCGCTGGCGATGGCCGAGACCAACAGCGGCGGGGTCGACGAGCTGCCCGCCCCCGATGACGAGATCGAGGCCGATCCCGCACCGGCAACCGACGGGCGGGCGCTGTGGTTCGCGGATGGTCCGGGCCGCGAGGCGATCCTGGCCCGCGAGCGGCGTGATCACGCGAGCGCCGTCGCCCTGCTCGATCAGCTGCTCGCCGACGCCAACCAGAGCGCGACAGACCGGGCCGCCGCCGAGCTGCTGCGGGCGTTCGAGGATCTGCGCGTCGAGGACTGGTCGAGCGCTGCCGATCGGCTCGCGCGGGTGCGCAACGAGAGCGCGTTTGCGCCGATCGAGCCGCACCTGCGCATGCTCGAGGCTCAGGCTCGCCTCGACGCCAAGGACAGCAGCGCCGCGCTCGAGCTGGTCCGCGAGCTCGAGCCGAGCGACGCCGTGCCCCTGCGAGTGCTGGTTGTCCGCGCCGACGCGCATAGCCGCGCCGGCGAGCGCGAGCAGGCGATCGAGCTCTACCGCCGCTTCTTGGCCAAGGCCGATGGTCGTGAGGTGCACGAGGCCCGCCGCAAGCTCGCCGCGCTCTTGCTCGAGGGCGGCGACGAGCAAAAGCGCGAGGCCGCCGAGCTCTACGAGCAGCTCTTGATCGAGGTGCCGCTGTCCGACTATGGCCGCGAGGCCGAGCAGGTGCTGGCGAACCTTTTGAAAGCCAAGGTCGTGCAGCGGACCCGCGCCGAGCAGCGCGAGCTCGAGCGACGCAAGGCGATGGCCGAGGTCGAGGGCCACCTCGATCGCCGCGAGTACGGCAGCGCGGCCAAGGCCGCCGACAAGCTGCTCGAGCGGGCCAAGGCGCTCAAGATCGGCGACGCCGAGCGCTGCACGGTGCTCTACGCGAAGGGCTCGGCGATCTTCAAGCAGCGCAAGCGCTCCGCCGCCCAGCCGGTGTTCGACACGGCCGCCAAGCACTGCGCGCGCGCGGGCAACCAGGACCTCGAGGTCAAGACTCGCTATCAGGCCGCCCGCGGTGTCTATGCCGACGGTGAGTATCAGGACGCCGCGCTTCGCTTCGAGTCGGTGGCTGCGGATCACCCCGATCACAGCTACGCCGACGACGCGCTGATCAAGGCCGGCGAGTCGTGGGAGAGCGCCGGCAAGCCCGACGCGGCCCGGGCCGCCTACGAGCGCTCGCT
>CBFGLP010000411.1:0-4989 GCA_965649595.1 uncultured Myxococcales bacterium
AGGGTCTCGGCGAGGAGGTCCGGTTTCATGGGCTGCAGCGCGTCCAGTGTCCGACTCGATGAGGCAGACCTGGACAAGGCCCAGTTGGACGCGGTCAGTTTCACGGACTGTTCTTTTCGGGGAGCCTCGCTGCAGGGCACACGGATGAGGATGGTGAGGCTGGTGCGCTGCGACCTCACCGGCGCCGACCTCCGTGGCGCCGATCTGGCGCACACGCGGTTGGTGGATTGCGTCCTGGAATGCATCCAGCTGGCCGGGGCGGACCTCCATCGGTCAATCGGCTGGCCCGGCTCCGAACCGTTCGACCAAGAGCCATGGTAGACGGCCACGGGCATCTTGCCGCCCTCGTCGAGAGCCAACAGGTCGCTCGATGGCCCGCATCGCTCCGAGCCGCTGCGTATTGCCATCGCATCCAGGCGGCATCCGGCCTCGGCACCAGCTTCGGTCGAGTCGCTCGACTCCGCCCCAGGCCCCGCTTCCGCGGAAGCGCCCTCCTGGCGTCGAGCGTCGCCATCATTGCCTCCCAGACCATGCGGCAGGTCCATCGGACCGGCGAGAAGGTCTTCGTCGGCTACTCGGGCGCCAAGCTGGCCTACTTCGACGCCGACGTGATGACGCCGACGTGATCGTCGGGACGATTGGAAGGAGCGCGGGCAGACCGGCTCATGGGCTGGGCTCCGGTGACCGAGGAGGAGCAGGGCGCTGCAAGGGCCTTCGGCGCGGGCCGACAAGGGGGCATGACGATCCCACGCCGCATCCTCCCGTCCGTTACTTGGCTGATCACCCGTCGTTGCTCGGAGCGGCGGTTCTTCTTGCTACCCAATGCGCATACCAAGCAGATCTTCGAATATGCGCTCGCTCGGGCGGCCCGGATCACGGGGGTGGTGCTGCACGCATGGATGGTTATGAGCAATCATTACCACCTGGTCGTGAGTGACCCGCTCGGGCGGTTGCCGGAGTTCGTGCGGCGGCTGAACTCGTTGGTCGCTCGGGCGCTGAACTTCCGCTATGGGCGGCGCGAGTCGTTCTGGAAGGGGGGCTCGTATAATGCGGTCGAGCTGCGGACCGAAGGGGCGATTCTCGATAGGATGGTCTATACGCTGGCGAATCCGGTCGCGGCTCGACTGGTGAAGCGGGCGTGGCAGTGGGAGGGGGCGAGCAGCGTGGGGCTGGGGTTTGGGCAGGCGCGGCGGGTGCTTCGGCCGGCGTTCGTGCGCCAGGGGGAGGATGTGGAGGTGCTGCGGGTGGTGGCTCCGGCGTCTATGGAGGGGAGGGCGGAGGAATTTCAGGAGCTGGTCCGGAGGCAGTTGTTTGTGCGGGAGGGGGAGATTGGTGCAGCGGTGGCGGCGGAGGGTGGGCGCTTCGTGGGGATGAAGAGCGTGCTGGCGCAGCTGGATTGGAGGGATGCGCCGCGGTCGGAGGAGGAGTTTGGGGGGATGCAGCCGCGGTTTGCTGCGAGGGATTGGGAGGAGATGCGGCGGGCGATTGCGGAGTGGAAGGAGTGGGTGGCGGCGTATCGGAGGGCGTTGGGGGCGTTTTGTGATGGGGTGCGGGAGGCGGTGTTTCCGGCGGGGACGTACCTGATGAAGGTGCGGTTCGACGTACGGGTGGCGGTGGTCTGACGGACAATTCATCTCGCCGGCGGGGCCCTCGAGAGAGTGGCGCCGAAGGGTCGCGAGATGGAAATGGGGATGTGTGGGGTGGATTGCGGAAATTGTTGGAGTTGGTGGCGCGGGGTAGGTTGGCGGGATTGGGGGGTGGGAGATCTGTAGGCGAGAATGCGCGAGATCGCGAGCGGCCATTCGAGTGGCCACGCTAGCGAACCGACCAATCTCGCGTTTTAGCGATCGTCTTTCGGACCGTATCGCCATCTCGCGTTTTAGCGATCGTCTTTCGGACGGTATCGCCGCCGTCTCGGACGGTATCGCCGCCGTCTCGGCGAGTCGCCGGCGCGAAGTTGCCGAGCTCGCCTCAAAAGCGCAGGACGAAGGTCGCTCCAGCCTGCCCCCGCGGGTCCGCGTAGGGCAGCAGCATCCCGGTGGGCCGCGGCTTCGCTTCCAGCACCTCCCGCTTGCCCTTGACGCCCCGCGCGATCGCGATCGCCCCAGGGACGAGCAGCGCCACGCCGCCGATGAGGAACACTCCGCCGGTCACGAGCGAGCCGGTTCCGGTCAGCCCGAAGTCGTTGGGGTCGGCGCGCAGCGAGGCACCCCAGGCGATCAGGAGCGCGGAGCTCAGCGCGAACACGCTGCCGATGCCGACCATCACCGCACCACCGACGACTCGGCTGTTGGACTTGGACCACTTGGGGCCGAGCACGGGGTCGTTCTTGATGTCCTGCTGCCACTGCTGCTGGGGCGAGAGCGGCTTGGTCGGGGGCGGAGGCTGCTGCTGCGGCTGGCCGGTGCCGTTGGCCGGCTGGGCTTCGGCGCCCTCCTCGAGCGGGGTGCCGGTCTCGCCCTTGGACTCGGACTCGGCGATCATCTTGTCGAGCTCGGCGATCCGATCGTCGGCCTCGCTCCGCTCCTTCACGGCCTCGGGCTCGTCGCCGTAGAGCGCCCGATGGTCGGCACGGTAGTTCTCGAGCAGGATCTTGGCCTTGCGCAGGTGGGTCGGGTTGCGGGTGACCTCATAGGCGCGACGGTGGGCTTCGGCGATGTTGTAGACGAGCGCGTGTCGGATCGCCCGGGTGTCCTCGCCGTCGGGCAGCAGGGCGAAAGCCTTCTTCCACAGGACCAGCGCGTCCTCGTAGTCGGCGGTCTGGAACTTGACCTCGCCTTCCTTGTAGAGCCGCTTGGCCTCGGCGATGTTGGGATCTTCGGCGGGGGCCTCGGCCGCCGCAGGACCCTCGAGCTGTCCGGCCCAGGCGTGCGCGGGCGCGAGCTGAAAGGTGGCGAGCACGAGGCTGGCGGAGAGCGAGGTGGCGATCAGCGAAGAGGTGCGGCGCACGGGCTGACGCTATCACCCTCGTGCGGGAGGCCGAAGAGCCCGGCGGACGGGGACGTGAGGCTGGGCTGGGTGCGGCCAGACAGGCGACCCGAGGGCCCCAACGGGAGATGGGCGGATCGGCACATGGAGGCCACCGTGCACTCCGGTTGACCCAGTCGTGAGGGGTGTGGAAACTCCCGCCATGCGTCGCTCTGACCAATTCTTGGCCTGCTCTCGGACTCTCTCGCTCCTCACCCTCGGTGGACTGGCCCTGCTGGGATGCCCATCGGACGACACGACCACGATGGACGAGGTCGGTGACGACACCACCGAGAGCATGGACACCGCGACCGACGACCTGACGGACGAGGCGACCGACACTAGCAACGAGCTGTGCGGCAACGGGATGATCGACGGGGCCGAGCAGTGCGACGACGGCAACACGGTCGATGACGACGGCTGCTCGTCGACCTGCGAGGTGACGGCCTGCGGGTTGAGCTGGACGTGGATGGAGGCGATCGAGGCGGGCTCTCCATCGGGCTACTCGGTCGAGGTCGACGCGATGGGCAACGTCTACACGACCGGCGAGAGCGAAGCCGGCACGGTGTGGGTCGCCAAGTGGGACAACACGGGCGCGCTGGTGTGGGAGCAGGAGCTCGGTGAGGACGCGTACGGGGCCGATCTCGCGGTCGACGACGCGGGCGACGTGTTCGTGGTCGGGGCGACGACGGCCGACGGCGACGACATCTGGTACGCGCGGCTCTCGGGGGTCGACGGCAGCGAGGTCTGGTCGCAGACGATCGCGTCGATGATGCCAGGCGAGGACGACTACGGGACCGGCATCGCGATCGTCAACGCGGACGAGCTGATCGTGGTCGGGCGCCAGCGGGTCGCGGACGGCGACGACGATGTGTGGGTCAGCAAGGTCAGCGCCGACGGTGGCGACGCGATCTGGACCTCGACCTGGTCGGGCACCGGCGACGGCACTTACTCGACCGATCGGACCGGCGGGGTCGTGGTGACCAGCGACGGGCACGTGTGGGTCGGAGCCCGCGAGCACGTCGACTTCGACACGCAGGAAGGCACGCTGCTGCACTTCGACGAGGTCGGCGATCTGGTCGGCGCGATTCAGCCGCTCGCGGACGCGGCGAGCCACCAGCACGAGCCCTATCAAGTCGCGACCGACGGGACCAACGTCTACTTCCTGATCGCCAAGTTCGACTTCCCCTACCGCAGCTGGCTGTACAAGCTCGACGGCTCGGGGGCCGAGCAGTGGGTCAAGACCGAGGACCAGTGGGTGGTGGTCGGCGAGGACTGGGTGATCGAGGGCCTCGGGGTCGACGGCGGGGGCAACCTGCTGGTCACGGGCGAGTTCACCAACGAGGAGCCGGGCGAGGGGCTGGTCTGGGGCGAGGCGTGGGTCGCCAAGCTCGACGGGGCTGGGGAGTTCGTCTGCCGCAGCTCGCACATGGTCGATGATGGCGACATCATCCCGCCGAGCCTCAACGTGACGGCCGGCGGCGGCTCGGCGGGCGGGATGGCGATCACGGGCGTGCTCGAGGACAACCCGACCAATTCGCTGTGGACGGGCTTCTTCCAGCTCTGATCGGCGGGTCCGCGAGCCTACGCTTGCGAATCTTTCGAGTGCCATCGAGCCGCGTGCCACGACGGGCGGGGTCGAGCACTCGGGCGGGGTGAGTATCCACAATCCCTGGAGCCGGCCTCGTTCGCCGCCATGGCGGCACGATGCCGGCTTCAGGCTCGGTAGCCCTCCTCGTGTTGGCTATCGGTACCTTGGAGGCGCCCGTACCATCGCCCCACAAATGCGGCATTCGGTTCAGGTTTGGGGGCTGACGTTGGCGCTGGTGCTCGCGTGCACGGACGACGTCACGACGACCGACGAGGTCGGCGATACCGACGAGTCGTCGAGCACGACGGACGCGACGGATGGCAACGACTTCGACGACTCGACGGACGACTCCGAAGAGGAGAGCTCCGAGACGTCGACGAGCGAGGACGACTCGACCGACTCGACCGAGTCGACCGACTCCACAGAGTCCG
>CBFGLP010000412.1:0-2115 GCA_965649595.1 uncultured Myxococcales bacterium
GAAGCCGTAGCCGGGGTGGATCGCTCGCGCGCCGGTGCGCTTGGCCGCGGCGAGGATCGCTGGGACGTTGAGGTAGGAGTCCTTGGCCGGCGCGGGGCCGATGCAGACCGCCTCGTCCGCGAGCGCGACGGTGAGGCCGTCGGCGTCGGCTTCGGAGTAGACGGCGATCGTGCGCAGGCCGAGGGCCCGGGCGGTTCGGACGATGCGGGCGGCGATCTCACCGCGGTTGGCGATCAGGAGGCTGTCGAAGGCGGGCATGGAATTGGTTCCTCAAGCGTCGTCGCGCGCCCAGCTGGGGCTGCGCTTTTGCACGAAGGACATCGTCCCTTCGGTGCCTTCGGCCCCGCGGACCGCCTTGGCGAAGTCCCGCGCGCCGCGGTCGAGCAGCACCTCGAGGTTGTCCGAGAGCGCCGACAACATCAGGTCCTTGGTCACCGCGACCGCCTTGGGGGCGCACTTGCGGATCTCGGACAGCACGGTCGCTAGCCCGTGCTCGAGCGCCTCGTGGCTGTCGAACGCCTCGTGGGCGATGCCCAGCTCGGTCGCCCGGCGGCCGTCGATCCTGCCGCCCGTGACCGCGAGCCGGCGCGCCTGCGTGAGGCCGATCCGTCGCACGATGAAGGGCGCGATCTGGGCGGGCGGGATCCCGAGCGAGGTCTCGGGCAGGCGATAGCTGGCCTCGGCGTGGGTCAGGGTCACGTCGGCCACGCACGCGAGGCCGAACCCGCCGCCCATCGCGGCGCCCTCGACCACGACGATCACGGCCTGCGGGGCGGCCTCGATCACGCTGAGCATGGTCCCGAACTTGCGGTTGCCGATCGTCAGCGGATCGTCGGGGTCGCCCGGCTGGCCGCCGGCCGGCAGCATGCGCGCCGCGGCCATGTCCTTGATGTCGCCGCCGGCACAGAAGGTCCCGCCGGCGCCACGGATGACGACGGCGCGGAGCTCCGAGCTGTCGGCGATCTCGTCGAACACGCTGATCAGCTCCTCGACCATCGCAAAGCTCATCGCGTTGCGTACCTCGGGTCGATTGAGGGTCACGTGCAGGACCCAGCCCTCGCGACGCAGGGCCAGGAATTGCGTGGTCGGAAGCTCCAGCTCACTCATGGGGATCGCCTCACTTGGCCTTCTTGTCGGGCAGGGTGCCCTCGAACTTGCAGATGATCTCGAGCATTACCTCGTCCGCGCCGCCGCCGATCGCGGTCAGGCGGGCGTCCCGGAACGCGCGAGTGATCAGGTTCTCGTTCATGTAGCCCATGCCGCCGTGGAACTGCACGCACCAGTCGGCGATCTCGCGGGTGAGCCGGCCGGCCTTGAGCTTGCACATCGAGGCGAGCCGGGTGACGTCGGCACCACCGACGTAGGCCTCGGTCGCGCGGTAGACCATGCTCTTGAGCGCCTCGAGCTCGGTCGCCAGCTCGGCCAGCTTGAAGCGCACGTATTGGTTGTGCAGCACCGCCTGGCCGAAGATCTGCCGCTGACGGGTGTAGTCGATCGTCCAGGCCATCATGTTCTCCATCGCCCGGACCGAGTGGGCGGCCCCCCACAGCCGCTCCTCTTGGAATTGCAGCATCTGCAGGGTGAAGCCGAACCCCTCTTGGCCGATCAAGTTGCGCCGCGGGACCCGGACGTTGTCGAAGAACACCTGCGCGGTGTCGGAGCTGCGCATGCCGAGCTTGTCGAGCTTGGTCGAGCGATCGATGCCCTTGGCGTCCATCGGCACGATGATCAGGCTCTTGTTCTTGTGCGGCGCGCCCTCGGAGGTGTTGACCAGGCAGCACATCCAATCGGCCTGCGTGCCGTTGGTGATCCACATCTTGCCGCCGGAGATGACGTAGTCGTCGCCGTCCTTGCGGGCGTAGGTCTTGAGGCTGGCGACGTCGGAGCCGGCGCCGACCTCGGACACGCCGATGCAGCCGACCAGGTCGCCGGCGATCGACGGGGCCAGGAACTCCCGCTTGAGCTCGTCCGAGCCGAACCGCGCCAGCGCCGGCGTGCACATGTCGGTCTGCACGCCGATCGCCATGGCCACCCCGCCGGTGTGCACCCGCCCCAGCGTCTCGGCCATCACCACCGAGTACGAGTAGTCGAGGCCCATGCCGCCGTACTCGACGG
>CBFGLP010000413.1:0-2367 GCA_965649595.1 uncultured Myxococcales bacterium
TGGCGCAGCTCGGGCGGCTCGACGATGCGCCGCCGCCCCCGAGCGACGCGCGAGACCAGCTCCTCGGCGACGGCGTGCAGGGTGGGGAACGCGTCGAGGCTGACCTGGCTGGCGCTGCCGCGCTGGCGGGCGAGCAGCGGCGGCGACCAGGGCACGATCGTCTCGGGTCCTTCGGTGCGGAAGTGGAAGAGCGAGCGGCCCTGCGCGCCGAGCAGGGCGTTGCTGACCGCGTGGCGGAGCACCTGCGGGGCGATCGCGAGATCCTCGAGCACGAACCACCAGTCGAAGCGCGGGAGCAAGACCCGGTAGCCGCCCTTGGCCAGCTTCGACCAGGCGAAGGTCAGGCGCAGGTCGATCGAGTCCTTGCCGATCACCCAGCGCTTCTCGACCACGGTCTGCGGGTGGACCTCGAGCGCGACGCTGCGGACGTTGAGCTCCTCGTCCCACAAGAACGGCTCGAGCCCGTGCGGGTTGCCGGCCAGCTGATCGCCGAGCACCTGCTCGAGATCGGCGAGGACCTGCTCCTGCGTGGCCCCGTAGGCGACCGGGACGTCGTCCGCCCAGCCGCGCGCGAGCAGGCGACCAGTCAGCTTGCCGTCGTGGTGGGTGACCAGATAGACGCGCAGCGAGCTTCGACTCATGGCTGGGCCTCGCTCTCGATCGCTAGGCCGACCCGCAGCAACCACAGCAGCTCGAGCAGCTTGTCGAGGTCCATGCCCTTGTGGCTCGACGCGTGGGCGAGCCGATAGTCCTCGACCTCGAGGGTTGGCAGCTGGCCGGCGCGGGCCTCCTCGAGCTTGAACCGGCGGATCACGGGCAGCATCGCGTCGGGGTTGGGCGGAAGCTCCGTGCCGGCTTCGAGCGCGGCCACGAACGCGGCTCGCTGCGCGCGGGTGCGCTCGAGCAGCTCGTGGGGCGTGTCGCTCGGCGAGCCCGGCAGCACGCGGACGCGGACGATCTCGTGCCCGCCACCGAGCGACTCGAGCACCTGGCAGCCGGACTCGCCGGCGAAGAAATCGCGCACGCTCGGACCGACCAGCTGGAGCACGACGACGTCGGGATCCTGCGCGAGCATGTCGTCGAACCTCGCTCGCCAGTCCTCATCCCGGACCGTGCCCGGCAGGATCGGCGCGCCATCCTGGCGACCGACGGCGGCCCACGCCTCGAGCTCGCCGCGGCCTCGCGCGACGTAGGCCGACGCGAGCTTGGAGAAGAGGTGCAGCGGGACGGCGTCGAAGCGGCCGCGCTGACGGGGATCGCCGAGCCGCGAGAGCTCGAGGAACGCGACGTGCTGCTCGAGCTCGGACGCGTGCTCGAGCGCGCGCTCGAGGAACCACACCTCGGCGATCGCCTGCAGCATCGCCTCGCGCTGGCGCAGCGGCAGCGCGGGGTTGAAGTGGCGGCGATCGAAGCGACGCACGCGGATGCTGTCGTCCTGGCTCGGCCGGGCCAGCTCCTCGCGGGAGAACTCGTGCAGCTCGATCTGCTCGCCGAGGCCTTCGTGCGGGCTCTCGTTGGCCTCGACTTGGCCAGCGAGACGATCGTCGTAGCTCGCGTGCAGCTCGAGCGACTCGCGGAGCTGGCCGACCTCGCTGCGCAGGACCTCGAGGTTGTAGAGGGCGTCGGCCTCGTGCGAGCGGGCCTCGATCGCGTCGTCGCCAAACCGGCGGTTATAGGCCTCGAGCAGGTGCGCGAGCGTGTGCGAGAGCTGCTCGAGCCGCTCGCTGCGCTCGAGCCCACGCAGGAACTCGAGCGCCGGGCGGACCTGGCCGAGCAGGATCGCGTTGGGCCGCTCGAGCAGCTCGCCGATCTTGCTCTCCTCCGGGATCGGATCGGCTTCGCGCAGGGCCTCTTCGTGCAGGGCCAGCCGTGCGCGGCCCTCCTCTGAGCGTTGCTCGTAGAGCCACAGCAGCCGCATGCTCGCCGCCTGCGAGCGCGTGAGCGTGTCGGCCAGCAGCGAGCCGACGTTGTCCTCGAGCCAGCGCTTGAGCGAGCGGGCCCCGTCGCGCGAGTTGAACCCTTCGCGGACGATCTTGGCCAGCACCGACTCGGTGTTGCGCACGAAGGTGTTGCGCTCGGCCAAGCCCCGCCGCGCGAGCAGGCGGCTGAGCTCTTTGCGGGCGATCGCCTTGGCTGCGGCCTCGTCGAGCGGGTGGAACTCGACCACGCGATCGATCCGGTTGAACAGCTCGGGCGGGAAGAACTCGCGCACGGCCTTGGCGATGTCGAGCAGGATCGAGCGACGATCGTTACCGCCGAACCCGACCGACGAGCTGCCGCCCGCGCCGAGGTTGGAGGTCATGATCACGACGCTGTGACGGAAGTCGGCGACCTCGCCCGCGGCGTCGGTCAGGCGCCCGTCGTCGA
>CBFGLP010000414.1:0-4670 GCA_965649595.1 uncultured Myxococcales bacterium
GGCGGGCAGAACGTCAACAAGGTCGCGACCAAGGTCCAGCTCCGCTGGGATCTCGCCCACTCGACCGCGCTGCCCGGTTGGGCAGCCGATCGCCTACGCGCGATCGCGGGCGCGCGCCGCCTCGACGCCGACGGCTCGATCCTGATCAGCAGCTCGACCACGCGCAGCCAGGATCGAAACCTCGAGCTCGCGCTCGAGCGGCTGGCCGAGCTGATCCGCGAGGCGCTCGACAGACCAAAGCTTCGCCGGCCGACCCGGCCGAGCCGGGCCGCCAAGGCCCGCCGGCTCGAGAGCAAGCGCCGAACCAGCGAGAAGAAGGCCGAGCGTCGGCGCGAGTTCGGCTGACCGGGGTCGGGCTGCTAACCTCGGCCCGATGCGCATGCGCCCGCTGCTCGCCGCCCTCGGTCTCGGCACCCTGCTCGTGGCAGCCATCGCGTGTCGACCCACGCCGAGCGCCCAGCTCGATCTCCCACCGGAGTCCGATCCCGAGATCGAGTCGAGCGAACCGGTCGCGCGCGGGTCGACCCCGGTCGCGCCGGTGATCGTCGACGCCCCGCCCATCGGCCCCGAGCTCGACTGGCGGGCCGTCGACGACCGCCTGACCTCGGTGATCACTGCCGCGGGTCACCCACGGATCCGGGTCGACTACGACGCCAATCACCCTTGGTTCGGCGCGAGCGCTCCGCTGGTCACCGTGGTCGTGCTCTACGACTACCAGTGCCCCTACTCGAGCAAGCTGTCCGAGGCGTTCGATCAGCTGCTCGGCGAGTACCCCGACACACTGCGGGTGGTCTGGCGCCAGTTCCCCTTGTCGACACACCCACAGGCTCGGCTCGCGGCCAAGGCCGCGCTCGCGGCCCACTCGCAAGGCATGTTCGGGCCGATGCACGCGTGGCTGTTCGCCAACAACAGGAGCCTCACGCGCGAGGCGATCGATCAGCAGGCGCTCGTGTTGGGCCTCGATCTCGCCCGCTTTCGCAGTGACCTCGACAGCGACTGGATCGACCAGCGGATCGCCGACGATCAGAGCGCGGCCACGCACGTACACGTGAGCTCGACACCGAGCTGGTTCGTCAACGGCCGCCCGCAACGAGGTGCGCAGCAACTCGAGTCGATCCGCCCCCTGCTCGATGAAGAGCTGGCGCTGGCCAACGATCTCGTCGCAGCGGGCTCGGGCCGGCTCGAGGTCTGGGCCCGCTTGCTCGCAGCCGCCGAGCCGAACCCAGCGGCCCCCACCCGACCCGCCAGCAAGCCAACACCAACGCCCAAGTCGGCCGGCTCCAACGATCGCCTCGCCGTCGACAACTCGGGCCTGACCCGGCGCGGCTCGAAGAAGGCCAAGGTCGAGATCCTGATGTGCGCCGACTTCGACTGCCCCTTCTCGGCCAAGTCGGTCGCGACCTTGGCCGAGCTCGACAAGCAGTACGGCAAGAAGCTCGCGATCTTCTTCCGCCACATGCCGCTGGCGATGCACGCCAACGCCCGCCCCGCGCATCGAGCCGCGATCGCAGCCGACGCGCAAGGTGAGCTCTGGTCGATGTGGGAGCTGCTCTTCGCCAACAACAAGGCCCGCACCGACGCCGAGCTGGAGGCCTTCGCTGCGCAGCTCGGCCTCGACGTCGGGGCGTTCCAGACGGCCGTCGCGGACCCCAAGACCGAGCAGCAGATCGAGGACGACATCGCTACCTGCACCAAGCTCGGGGCGAGCGGCACCCCGACCTTCTTCATCAACGGCCGACCGGTCACGGGCGCCCAGCCGATCGAGAGCTTCGAGGCGATCATCGACGAGGAGCTGGCCGGCAAGGGGCCACCCCCCGCAAAAAAGCCATAGCTCGCCTGCGGGACTGGCGGGCCTCCGCGCGCGCCAGTCGTGCTATGTCATGCAGGCGCCATGGTCCACGACCACTCGCACCGCGATCAGGACCTGCGTCCGTCCGAGGCGTCGAGCTCGGCCAGCGCGCTGAAGGTCCCGCACGGTCGAGCGTTCGCGCTGGGCGTCGCGCTCAACAGCGCGTTCGTCGTGACCGAGTTCGTGTTCGGCTGGCTCGCGGACTCGATCGCGCTGCTTGCCGACGCCGCACACAACCTCGGTGACGTGCTCGGGCTCTTGCTCGCCTGGGGCGCGGCCTGGCTGGCCATGCGGGCGCCGACCCAGCGACGGACCTACGGCTACCGCAAGTCGACGATCCTCGCCGCGCTGGCCAACGCGCTGCTCTTGATCGCCGCGACCGGCGGGCTCGCGTGGGAGGCGTTCCAGCGGCTGTCCAACCCGCCGCCGGCCGAGGGCCGCACGATGATCGTGGTCGCGACGGTCGGCGTGCTCGTCAACGGGCTCTCGGCTTGGATCCTCCTGCGGAGCGGTCACGGCCACCACCACGGTCATGCCCACCACGACCACGATCACGGGCACCACGACCACGCCCACCACGACCACGCCCACCACGACCACCACGCCGAGCCGGGCCGCCAAGACGACATCAACGTACGCGGCGCCTTCCTCCACATGGCCGCCGACGCGGCCGTGTCGCTCGGCGTCGTGCTGACCGGCGTCACGCTGCTCTTCACCGGCTGGCAGTGGCTGGATCCCGCGGTGAGCCTGGTGATCGCGGGCGTGATCGTGCTGACCACCTGGTCGCTGCTGCGCGAGTCGCTTGATCTGACCCTCGACGCCGTGCCCTCGCACATCGAGCTCGAGCAGGTCCGGGGCTTTCTTCGCAGCCGACCCGGCGTCGTCGACGTCCATGATCTCCACGTCTGGGCGCTCGGCTCCAACGAGGTCGCCCTGACCGCTCACCTCGTCGTCGATCCCACGCCAGGCTCGCCCGATTTCCTCGCGCGAATCGAAGACGCGCTGGTCGAGCGGTTCGGCATCGACCACGCGACCTTGCAGGTCGAGGGCAGCGGCGCGCTTCCCTGCCGGCACCCGAGCGGCTGCGTCGGGTAGTCGCCTCGGGTGGTTGCTCTACCCTCCCGCGGCCCAGTCCTCGGCACGGATCGCCGAGCGGGCTGGGTCGGCCCCTCGCGATAGACCGGCTAGACGTGCGGTCGAAGCGGGCGATTGTGCTCGCGTTGCAGATCCATCGATCAGGCTTTGATCGCACGATCGCTCGTTGTCAGATCCACACGTGTAGAGCGCCTCGATTTCTCCTGGATCTTCGAGCCGTAGACATCGGATACTGCACTCGTTCGTGCCGCTGTATGGCTCGTCACACCCTCGACGGGCTACTAAGAGCCTGGAGCGTCGGACTCTCGACGGACCGAGCAAGCGAACCAGGAGCAGGCGAATGGTCACCGATGACAGGCTGAGTCAGCCGCACGCGGCTGAAGGGCTGAGTCAGCCGCACGAGGAGCCGAAATTTGCGGCCCGGCGTATCGCTGGCTGCGTGTGCCCCGACTGCGCTGGCAGTGGTCGACCGCCCGACGCTGCGCCCCCGCACGAACCATGGGTGTTGCTATTCGACCGCTGCCCGAGCTGCGAGGGCAGCGGCGCGGCGCTCGAAGAGCCCGTCGATTCGCTTTCCGACCTCCCCCCGAATCCTCGAATGATCGCACCGAGGGCGCTGATCGATGGCAACGCCCGCGTCGGTATGGTCGGCGAGATCATCGACGGAGTTGGCCAACGACGCGCCTGCGTGATCGATAGCCAATGGCGCCAAACCGGCAACTTCGCGGCGGTCGGCACGGCACGGTCTTTGTAGCCATTAGCCGTCCCAATACCGACCCTCGCGAACGAGCGGCAAGGTCAAGCAACGGCCACCACCGCGCCCGCGCGACAGCTCGCTGCCCGAGAACCCGAACACGGTCCGCTCGGCGGCCATCCCCTGCACGACCAGCTCGCGCCGGAGCGCCTCGGGTTGAACGGTGCTCAGGCGAACCTCGGCGAAGCCGAGCTCGGCCAGCGCCCGAATCGTGTGCACGTTGCGGCTATAGAGCACGAGCTTGCCGGGCGCCAAGCACAGCGCGTTGGCGCCATCGGTCCATTGCTCGCGGGCTTGATGCAAACGATCGCTGCCACCACAGGGCACGAGGTGAATGTCGGAGCCCAGCGCGTCGCGCAAGAGCTCGACCACGCTCGCCCGCTCGTGTAGTCGCGGAGCTCGACCTGGCTCGAGCTCGACCACGCCGAGCCCACCCTCGGCCAGCGAGCGCTCGAGCAGCGGTGCGTGACCGAGGAAGGTCGTACGGTCGATCGAAGTCAACACCGTGTCGAGGTGCATCATCGAGCGCTGCAAGGGCAGCATCACCACGAGCACTCGAGCGAGCCGAGGAAAGCGGGGGAACACCAGGTCGCGGGCGAAGTGCTCGATCGTCGCCGGGCGGCTCCGCTGCGAGCAGCCGATCACGATCAGCTCGGGCCCCACGACCAGCACGTCGCCGCCCTCGAGCCCCGAGTGCTCACCAGCCCGCCCGCTCGGGTCGACCTGGGCCAGCTCACCGACGATCCCCGCTTCGGACCACTCGAGCGCGAACGCGACCAACGAGGGCTCGCGCGCTCGAGCGCCCGTCGCCATTCGACCGACGATGATCCGATCATAGAGCGCGATGCAGGGGTCGCGCATGAACATCGTGTTGGGTAGCGGCGGCAGAGCCAAGTCGTGCGGATCGAAGAGCCGCGCGCGGATCCGGGCGAGGCTCGGCGGCATGCCCTTCAGCCCGGACGGGCTGACGAA
>CBFGLP010000415.1:0-3594 GCA_965649595.1 uncultured Myxococcales bacterium
GCGAGCAGCGCGTTCCAGCGCGGCTCGAGCAGCAGGCCCGTCCACACCAGCACGACGAGGATCGCGCTGAGCGTGACTGGCCCTGCCGCCATGCCCACGGACGTGAGGATCGAATTGACGGCGGCGACTCCAATCGCGGCCGCCCAGACCGACTGCCGTCCACGCGCGCGGAAGACGAAGGCCAGCCAGCCGAGCAGGCTGGCCACCACCAACCACCCGAACCGAAACGGGAACTCGGAGAAGCCGCCGGTCAGCAGCTCGGTCAACGCGAAGGCCGAGCCGCAGATCGCCGCGACCAAAAAGAGCGTCGAGTTGCTGCGCAGCAGTGAGGCGGTATCGATCGGCGCGACCTCGTCGACGCGCTCGGACACGGCCGAATCGGACGAACGGCTGGTCTTGGCCACTGCCCGTCCGCTGCGCGACGCCGATGCCGAGCGCGAGCCGGACGCCCCTGCGCGGTTGCTCGCGCTCGAGTCGGCCGAACGCTGCGATGTGCTGGAGCTTCCCTCGCTGCCAACCTCGTGCTCACCGCTGTCGTCGTCTCGCGAGGCTGTCGACTTGCGCTCGACCATCGCCGCGAGTCTAACAGCAACACGATCGACGCGGCGCCGGGCGTGGGGCTCGTTCGTGATCGGAGCTCGTCGTGTGTCGCCGCGGCGCTGACCGATCGCACTTTCAGTTGGCACGGAATCGCACCGGATCGCGTGCGCGATCTTTGGGCCAGTGGCGATGTCTTCGTGGGGCCGAGCGCGGCTATTCGCTCGCAGGCTCAGCCTCGCGCGTGGCGATCGGCTCGCGGCGATCGGGCACAGCGGCGCTGTCCCGCCGCACTCGCACGAGCGTGCCGGGATCACCAGCGTGCTCGGTGACGATGATCCACCCCGGCGGCAAGGTCGGGGTCGTCAGCTCGAAGATCCGCTTCGCGTCGCGCGGCGAGAGGTTCACGCAGCCGTGGCTGGTCCGGTGGCCGAAGCGGTTGTGCCAGAACGCCGCATGCAACGCGTAGCGGCCGTCGAAGTACATGGTCCACGGGACCTGATCGACCCAATACGGATCGGCCTCGTCGGGCAGGCTGGCCATCTTTCCGTAGGCCCGCTTGGAGGTGACCCGATAGAGGCCGAGCGGGGTCGAGTCGCCGGGCTTGCCCGACGCGATCAAGGTCGCAAACACCGGTCGATCCTCGCGCCAGACCGTGAGCGTCTGCTCCACGAGATCGATGTCGAGCAGCAGCTGGCCCGAGTAGATGTCGCCGGTCGGCTCGATCGGTCGCCAGCGGTTGACGTGCTCGGCCAAGACCCAGCCCTCGCGCTCGGGCTGGATCGCCTCGCCCTCGCGGCGGGCCGGGACCCGATACCACAGCTCACCATCCTCACCGCGCTCGGGCTCACCGAGGAGATAGATCTCGCCGTGGTACTCGAGGTCCGAGACTCGCTCGGACTCGGGATCTGGCTTCGCACGCAGCTCGGCCTTCCAGTTGGTGACCCACGCGAGCGTTCGATCGCTCGGCACCGGGCTCGCCTCGAGGTCGCGTCCGGCGAAGCTGCTGGGCTCGAAGATCTGCAGGCCCTCGGCTGGGACCGCCCGCAGGCTCTCGTCGATCAGCACCGTCTTGCCGGCCTTGCTGCGCTTGCGAACGAACGCGTAGGTGCCGTAGGGCTCGAGCCAGTCGATCGGCTCGGCGCCACGCTCGAGCTCGGCGAGGCGCTTGTAGACCGGGATCTTGGCCGTGTTGGGCTCGTCGTGATCGACGTGGCGCGCGTACACGTAGGGCACCAGCTTGCCCTTGCCGAGCTGCGGGAGCGAGTGGGGCGTGCCCTCGCTTCGGGCCGTGCTCTTGAGGCAGATCCACGCGTCCTCGTCGACCTTCGCCCAGCCCTGCTTGCAGTCGGGTCCCTCGATGATCTCGTAGACGTGAAAGTCGTTGTGGATCTCGATGCGACCGCGCAGCGGCGCGTCGTGGTTCGGCTCGAGGTAGGCCGCGCGCGGGCGCTCGGCTCGATAGGTGGCGATCGGCTGGCCGAGCGTGGACGGGGGCGTGTAGGGAGTCGAGAGCACGCGCGAGGGCGCCTCGCTCGGCGCTCGCTCGGCCGCGCTCTCGTTGCTCGCTAGGGCGGGCTCGCTCGTCGATGGCTCGGCGCTAGCGAGCGAGGCCGGAGCCTCGGCGTCACCGCTTCTCGACTGAGTCAGCCGCTGGGTCTCCCCGTCGTTGCCGGCCGTGCTGCATGCGAGCACGATCGCGACGAAGGGGACGAGGTGAAGGCGAGGGGGCACGCGATGAAGGTATGCCACGATGGTAAGCCAGCGTCTCGATCAGGCGCGGCCGCATGCCCGACGCCCGAGCCTCATCGAGCATTTCGTAGCTCGGGGTGTCAGCAGGCGGTTGCACCACGAGCTGCCAGTGCGCGCGCTGCGGATCCGCACGCTCACACGAAGGGGGCCCGCTAAACGGCGTCCTCGTGCCCTCGGAGAGCCCCGGACGCGGCTGACTGAGGCATACTCGCGCCCTGAATGTCCCGCTTCTCGAGCAGTGATCGCTACATCGTATCGGACGAGCTGGCCAAGGCCGTCGACGTGGCCGTCGCCATCGGCCGCCCCTTGTTGCTCAAGGGTGAGCCCGGGACCGGCAAGACCCTGCTCGCGGTCGACCTCGCCCGCCAGCTAGGGGCTCCGCTGATCCGCTGGCAGGTCAAGTCCACGACCAAGGCCGTCGAGGGTCTCTATCACTACGACACCGTTCGCCGGCTTCACGACAGCCGGTTTGGCGACGGCGACGTGGCCGATATCGCGCGCTACATCGAGCTCGGCCCGCTCGGCGTCGCGTTCGAGAGCAGCGAGCGGACCGTCGTGCTGATCGACGAGATCGACAAGGCTGATCTCGAGTTCCCCAACGACCTGCTGCACGAGATCGACGCGATGAGCTTCACGATCCCCGAGACCGGCCGGGTCGTGACCGCGGGCAAGCGTCCGATCGTGATCATCACCAGCAACAACGAGAAGGAGCTGCCCGACGCGTTCCTGCGCCGCTGCGTGTTCCACTGGATCTCGTTCCCCGAGCGCGACCTGATGTCCCGGATCGTCGCCGTCCACCACCCGGATGTCGAGGACGTGCTCTTGGCCAACGCGCTCGAGGCCTTCTATCGGTTGCGCCGAGTCGAAGGCCTGCGCAAGCCGCCGAGCACCAGCGAGCTGATCGACTGGATCGCGGCGCTGCGGCACAGCGGCATCGATCCGGCCAAGCTGCTCGGCGCCGGGCTGCCCTTCCTCGGCGTGCTGCTCAAGAAGGAGCAAGACGTGGCGACCGTGGAGCGGGGGAGCACTCCGTCCCGCGGGAGGGCCTGAGCCTGCTGGAGACGAGTCGCTTGACGCTCGCCTCGAACTCACCTGGGATCTGCGTACGATGAATCACCGCACTGCATGGCCTATCCTGCTCGCGTTGTTGGCCGGGTGCGCCCAGCCCTCGGGCGAGGGAGGTGATGAAATCGTAGGCGAGTCGGAGTCGAGCGAGTCGGAGTCGAGCGAGTCGGAGTCGAGCGAGTCGTCGAGCGAGTCGGAGTCGAGCGAGTCGGAGTCGAGCGAGTCGGAGTCGAGCGAGTC
>CBFGLP010000416.1:0-4085 GCA_965649595.1 uncultured Myxococcales bacterium
CCTGCAAGATGGTCGACTTGGTCACCGACGCGCTCGGCAAGGACGTCGGCAAGTGGCTGCGCGAGCCCAGCATGGGTGCGCAGCTAGGCGAGCTGAAGTAGGGCTTCGACATTGAGTGCGGGCGGCCAAGGTCGCCCGCGCTCAATCCCTGAACCGCACGTGGATGTGGTTCTTGTGCCCGCGCCAGTGCCGGATGATCCCGTGGTTGCGGCCGCTGCCGCGCGGGTACTGGAAGTACTCGTCGAGCTTGGCCTCCGACACGCCGTGCTCCTTGGCGTACTCGTAGAGCAGCTCCTGCACGCCGTAGTCGAGGAAGATGAAGCGAACCTCGCCGGTGGCCAGGAACGACTCGACCAAAAGCCAGGTCCGCTCGACGTCGATCGTCTCGCGCGTCGCCCCCGAGAAGTGCAGGCGGTCGGCGAGCTTGCCTTGCAGCACGATGCCGATGTCGACGTCGCGGCCCTCTTGATGCGAGAGGTGCCCGGTCAGCGGTCCACCCTGCTCGCGCGAGATGTCGCCGATGCGGATCTTCGGCCCACCCTTGGCATTGCGGTGGTAGCGGTCGAGCGCCTGACTGATCAGCTTGATCGTCCGCGGCGTGCCCCAGGCGTTGTGGGTCCGCTTGATCACGTACTTGTCGCTCTCGGGCAGCTGGCGACCTTTGCCCAGCTGGCCCGGCTGCGGCTCCTCGGGCTCGAAGCCGGGCAGGATCTCGCCCACCGTGATCACCTTCAGCTTATGGCCCACGCGCAGCTTGCTGGGGTTGGCCAGCCCGCTGTCTTGCTGCTCGAGCAGCTCGCTCGGGCTCAGCCCGTAGCTCAGCGCGATCGCGTTGAAGGTCTCGCCGGTTTGGACCACGTGCTCCTGCACGATGATCTCCTGCGGGGGGATCTCGGGGCACACGCGCAGCTTCTGGCCCACGCGGAGCAGATCGGGGTTCGCCGACAGCTCGGGGTTGAGCGCGACCAGATCCTTGCTGAGCACCCCGTAGCGACCCGCGATCCGCCCGAGGTGCTCGCCAGGCTCGACCACGTGCGTGTGGATCGGCGTACGGAAGTCACAGGCCTCGTCACCGCGCGGGCGCTTGGTCTTCGGCTTGGTCGAGCGCTTGCGCTTGCGGGGCGCCTCGCTCGGATCGCCCTCGACCTCGTCCCCCCCAGCCTCGCTCGGCTCGACCACGCGCGACTCGGTCGCTCCGGCATCGATCGCGCTCGCATCGGTTGCGCTCGCATCGATCGTGCTCACATCAATCGCGCTCGCATCAGTCGCGCTCGCATCGGTCGCGCTCACATCGAGCGCAGGTTCGGGCACGGGCTCGGACGCGGTGGCGGGCGCGAGCGGAAGGAGGCAGAGCAGCGCGGCGAACGATGCGGTGGCGAGGTTTCGCATGGGCCCTCCGGGAGGGGCGGGCATGTAGGACACAGCCCCACCCAACTCGTCCATAGGCCAGGAGGTCCCGCACACCAAACTTCTGGCGAGATCCGAAGGCGCCATCGTGGCCCCCGACGGATTCGAAGCCTGCTGCCTCGCTCGACGTCCGACCGGCCCGACCCCGCCAACTCGCGGGACCGGCGTACTGCCCGGATTTTCGCCCATCCGAGCGGCCGCGAGTACCTTCCGACCAGGAGTCCCCATGCCGAATCTCCCCTGCCCCCGCTTCGCCGCTGGCATCGCACCAGCGCTCCTCCTCGCCCTCTCCAGCCTCGCCACCACGGGCTGCAAGGACGACACGGGTCCCGGCTCGCTGAAGGTCGACTACGTGCTCGGTAACAACAAGACCTGCGAGGAAGTCGAGATCGAGAGCGTGCGCGTGCTGCTGTCGCGCGGTGACGGAGAGGACCGCATGGTCCTCTACAGCGAGACCGCCCCCTGCTCCGAAGGCGAGGTCTACATCGACTCGATCGACCCCAACACCTTCGACATGGTCGTCGAGGGGCTCGATGACGCCGGGATCGTCACCTTCGACAACCTCGGCACACCCGCGGCCGAGCGAAAGGTCGAGATCTTCGACAAGGCCGAGACCCGTCCGACCGCCACGCTGACCGCCAAGCCGGCCGTGCTCGACGTTCGCTGGCGCCTCGGCGCCGACGGGTTCGGCAACTGTGGCAGCGTCGGGATCGATCGCTTCCGTATCAGCGCTTTCCAAGTCGGCGGCGGCGTGCAGATGCTCGAGGTCGAGATGGACTGCGAGACCACCGGCGACGGCCAGGGGTACCGCGAGGTGGCCGACCCCGATCGCGTGCTCAACGGCACCCAGTTCGGCGAGGTCGGCGTTCAGGCGCTCGACGCCAGCGGCACCGCGGTCGGTGATCCAGCAACCTTCGTGTTTGATCCACCAGGGCCGGGATACCCTGTTCGTTTGACCCTCGAGTGCACCGATAGCGGTTGTACGGGCTCGGGCCAAGCCGACTGATCGATCCTGCTCACCGAAGCGACACGCTCGTGTCGCTTCGCCACACTCCGTTGATCCCATCAGCCCGACACCAGCTCAGTGTCGCGGGTTGGTGGGGCTGACGAAGACAATTTTGCTGGTCCGGTGACGCGAGCGCCTGTTGAGTCCCGGACCACGCTGGGCTACGCTGAAGCATCGACGCGTAGCATTGCTGCTCGTCTCATCCTTAGACTTCGGCTTCATCTGTCCCAAGGACCAAGGGTTTAGTCGGCCCGTCCGGGCCCAAGGGGCGTCTCAGCCCACCCAGAGATCATCCTGGAGATTCCGGACCGACGATTGCAAGTCGTCGAGTGTCGTTGCCGAGAACGGGGGTCGAGCATGCACTTTAGCCAACTCCGAAGTTCGGTTAGCACCACGCTCGAGCCTGGCTTGATCCCGGAGTTGGAGCTGCTGCGAATCCATCTGCAGGGCTACATCGATGCTCCGATCCTGCGCGAGCAACTCGAGGAACTGCGCCCGCGCCTTCACCAGGATCCCCCCGTCAACGTGCTGTGTGATCTCCGAGCCGTATCCGGCTACGGACCCGGCACGCCCACGCTCGCACGCGAGTGGCTACAGGTAGCCGAGCGCGCCAACGTTCGCCGCGTGGCGATGCTCGTCGGCTCCTCGGTCATCCGCACGGCGATCACGGTGTTCGGCAACGACCTCCATACACCGCTGCGCTGCTTCCTCGGCGAGCGCGAGGCGCTGCGCTGGCTCGATGGCGTGAGCCCGAGCGCGCAGCGCTCGTGGGCCGAGCAAGCCGATCAGTCGCGGATGCTCGGGATGTAGAGGATCTGCACGCGGTTGCCCGCGGGGTCGATCAAGTAGAACGAGCAGGCCCCGTCGCGATGCAAGCGCGGCTTGCCGAGCAGCTCGATGCCCCACTCCTGCGCGCCCGCGGACAGGTGCTCGTACCAGACGTCCACGGTCGGGATGTCGGCGATCACGAAGCCGAGGTGATCGAGGGGCGAGTGCTCGCGCGCGACCTCGGCGGTCGAGTGGAGCGCGAGGTTGTCGCGACCGGAGGTCAGATAGACGTTGTCCGCGTCGGGCTGCCAGTCGATGGTCATGCCCATCGCCTCGCGATAGAAGCGCAGCGTCGCCGCGAAGCGATCGGCAGGCACGAAGAGGGCGAGGTGACGCAGACCCAGGGTCGGAGGAAGGCTCGCTCGTGGCTCGCTCACCCATCGGTGATAGGACCCGCGCACTTCGCTGTCCACGCTCGCCGGCCGCACAGTTTTCGAGGCGCGGCGGGGGCTGGTGCTTCCTAGGTAGACGCGAGCGCGGCCGCCATGCTAATCGGGCTGCGCCGGCATGTGCGCCGGCCTCGGAGATCGCATCGTGAAGCGCGTCCTCGGCCTCGCCCTCACCGCTCTGCTCGTGATGCCCCTCGCCGCTTGCCCTGGCAAGAAGGACGACGGGGACCTCCAGGAGAAGATCGCTCGCAACCTCAAGGACGCCGACGCGCAGCTGATCAACAGCAAGCTCGACGAGGCCGAGAAGCTCTACAACTGGGTGCTCGAGCAAGAGCCCGGCAACGCGCAGGCGCTGGTCGGTATCGGGCGGGTTCAGCTCGCGCGCGAGGCCTACGCGGCGGCGATCGAGCCGCTCGAGCAGGCCGTCGCGGCCAAGGGCGACGACGCGCTCGCGC
>CBFGLP010000417.1:0-5460 GCA_965649595.1 uncultured Myxococcales bacterium
CAGCAAAGCGACTGCGACCTACGAGCCAGCCCACCGAGGTCGCTACGCGACCTCGCGGCCGCGCAGCGGCCGTGCATGGCAGAGTGCACGACGTCTGCGGGGGGCTTAAAGGAGTCGATCGAGCCTCCCGGCTCGATCGAGGGCCGAGAGCTCCGAGTAGCCACCGATGCTCTTCCCGTGGATGAAGATCTGCGGGACCGTGTGCTGTCCGCTAGCCTCGCGCAACCATGCTCGCGCGTCGTCGTCGTCGCTCACGTCGATCGCCGCGTAGTCGACCTTCTTGCCGTCGAGCAGGCGCCGAGCCATCCGACAGTAGGGGCACCAGGGGGTCAGGTAGACGACCACGCTCTGGCTCAAGGCTTCGGGGCGCTGGAAGGATCGCGACACGCACAGGAGCTACCCCCGAGGGTCCCTCCGTGCAAGCGCGGCTCGATCACTCCTCTCGCAGCAACGAGAGGATCTCTTCGTCGAGCTGGGCTTGGTGCTCGCTGGCGAACTTGCCGACCACGATGTCCCGCCGCTCGCTGATCTTCGCCTTGGCGGCCTGATCGGCCGCGACGCCGCGTCCCCCGATCCCGCCGATCACCCGTCGCTTCACGCGGCTCGGTCCGCGACTCGGTCGCTTGGGCCCGCTGCCGGACGCGCTCGCGGCAACCTGAGCCTGTGCCTCGGACGAGCTGAACGCGGGGTGCGTGAGCGTGGGATCGACCGTCGGTCCCGGAGCGTCGGGCATCAGCGGCGGGCCTTGACGCTCGACCTCGCGAGGCTCGGCGGGCGGGCGTCGCTCGGGTCGCTTGTCATCGACCTCGGCAGGCGCCGCCGCTGCAGGAGCTCCAGCCTCGTCCTTGGCGGCCTCCGGGTGCTCGCCGATGTACTGGACGATCTTCTGGTCGTAGGCGCCCCGGCGAAGCTGCCGGATCATCGACTTATGGGACTCCTGCATGAGCCCCACGATGTATTGGTCGAGATCCTCGACCGGCGCCTCCGGGTCGTACTCGACCTTGTTGCTGGCGATGATCGTGCCGTCGTAGAAGACGTGCGTGAAGATGTGCGCCTTGTTGACGCCCGAGTCTTCGGTCTGGACGTGATAGAGCCGGCCCCGGTGCGGGATGTTGTGGTTGTAGCCGAGCTGCGGGGACCGCGACATCGATCGCGGCTAGCCTAACACGGCCGTCGACGCGCGGTGCGTGCATTTTGTGAACCCCCGGTAGGCGCTTGCGACCGCGCCTGGACATCGGGGCAGGAAGGCGGCATGTCGCCTCTCTCGGCCCCTGCGGGCTGACCGAGCAACCAGCGGAGAACCATGCCCACGGCCGAAACCTTGGATCGCGCATCCATCGGGAGCGAGTCGGTCCACGAGCGCACGCTCGCGCTGATAGTGGCCGCAGGCGCCGGGCAGGAGCCTGCGTCGGAGCAGATCGAGGCCGCCCGCAGCGCCTGCTCCACGATCGCTACATGCTCGCCCGAGCTGCTCTACGACCGCTTGACCGCGGCCTTCTGCGGTCGTCGACCCGACCTCGCCATGCAGGCGATGCACGACACCGGCCTGCTCGCGGAGCTGTTGCCCGAGCTGGCGGCGACCGTGAATTTTTCGCAAGAGTCGGGCCGCCGTCACAAGGACGTCTGGGAGCACACCAAGACCGTCGTGTGGCAGTCGGTCCCGCAGCCGACCGTTCGCTGGGCGGCCGTGCTGCACGACATCGGCAAGGTGCCGACCCGCCGCTTCGCGCCCGAGGGCAAGGTGACCTTTCATGGTCACGCCGAGGTCGGGGTGCGGATGTTTCGACGCGGTCCGGCCAAGCGGATCGGGTTCCCCGAGCCGGTCGCCGAGCGAGTCGCCGAGTTGATCCGCTTCCACCTGCGCCCCGGCCAGTACGACGGGACCTGGACCGACAGCGCGGTGCGTCGCTTCGCTCGCGAGGTCGGAGCCTGCTTGCCGGACCTGCTCAACCTCTCGCGGGCGGACATCACGAGCCGACGACCTGGCAAGCGCAAGCGCTGCCTGCAACGCATCTCCGAGCTCGGCCGGCGGATCCGGGAGCTCGAGGCCGAAGACCGCGAGAACGCCCGCAAGCCGCTACCGCCCGGGCTCGGCAACGTGCTGATGGCCGGGTTGCAGCTGCCGCCCGGGCGCCACATCGGTGTGCTGCGCGAGCGCTTGCAGGAGCTCTTCGAAGCGGGCGAGCTCGAGGGCGGACGCGAGGCCGACTACTACCTCGAGCAGGTCCGCGCTCGCGATCTGCTCGCGGGCGTGGAGATCGTGTCGCGGTGAAGCGGCGCTTCGCGTTCGTGCTCGGTCTCGCGCTGCTCGGGGGGCCGAGCGTCGCCGAAGCAGCACCACCTGCGGACGATCGGGATCCGACCGAGCTCGTGCCGAGCGAGCCGGCGAATGAGGCCGAGGCGAGCCCCTCCAACCTCGATGCTCGCCAGCTCGCCCATCATCGTCGACGAACCACGCTCGGGATCGCCGGCATGTCGGTGCTGACGACCTGGTCGGTGGCGAACATCGCTGGCGGTACGATCGGCAACTTCGCGACTACCGGTCGAGCCCGCTTCTTTCACCAGGGCAACGCGCTGTGGAACACGGTCAACCTGGTGATCGGTGTCATCGGTTTGGTCGGCCAGTCGCGCGAGCGCAAGCGACCTGTCGATCTCGCGACCAGCCGCACGCGCAGCGAGAAGGCTCAGCTCGCGTTTGCGATCAACGCGGGGCTCGACGTGCTCTACATCGGCGCGGGCGGGGCGATGTGGCAGCTCGGCCAGGACACGCTCGAGGGGCCCACGCAGGCGCGAGTGGTCGGCTATGGTCAAGCGCTGGTGTTGCAAGGCGCGTTCTTGTTCGCGTTCGACGTGGCCATGCTCGCGGCCCACGAGCACTTGTCGGACCGGATGAAGGCGGCCAACGGAACGCTCTCGGTCGCCCTCGTCCCGCGGATCGAGGGCGGGGCGATGATCGGTGCTCGCTTTCGGCTTTAGTCGAGCTCGCGACAGCCTGGCTTCGAGCGCTCGCCGAGCTCGAAGCGCTCGCTCGACTCGGTTCCACAAGCGCCGACCGTATACGTCAGCGTGTCGGCGTCGAGCCACCGCGCGTCGGCGTGCACCGCCGCGCTCGAGCAGCTCGAGCAACCCTCGACCACGTGGTCGGGGGCCGCTCGCCCATCGAGATAGTCGCGCAGGCGCTCGAGCGAGACGACGTGAAAGGGCCCGAAGCGATCTTGCAGCAGCACCACGTGCGCGCAGTCGGGCGAGAAGATCGAGCGCTGCCAGTCGCTGAAGAACAGCACCCCGAGCGGCTCGAAGGTCTTCTCGGTCCCATCGCCGAGGCGAAACACGAGCTCGCGAAACCCATACTCGATCGGCGGCGCGATCCCGTTGTCCATGACCGGCTCACGGACGCCTAGCCAGATCGCGGTAGTGCTCGAGCAGCTCGCGTGAGCGAGCTCGACCCACGTCGACGGATCGTCCTCACCCACCGGATCGGGCGGCGGGGCCTCGGCCGCCGCGGGCGCGAGCTCGGCAGGTTGATCTGCAGGAGGCGGCTGCGCGTGCTCGGCAACCACGTCGGGAGCTCGGGCTGCGTCGACCGAGCAGGCGCAGGGCAGCAATGCGCCCAGCAAAGCGGTCACCCGAGCACCCCACGGGCTGCCAAGGTGCAAGTCGGGTTTCAGCGTCGTTCGCATGCTCGTCGTGCGCCCTGCGAGCATGCAGTGTGAGCGTTGGGATAGCCAAGCTCGCGCGAGCTGACCTACCCTGCGCCCATGCGCCGGTCGACCCTAGCCCTGATCTTTCCGCTCGTGCTCGCGTGTGAGCCCGAGCCCGGCGGTAAGGCGCCGAAGCAGGCCGAGCGAGGCCAGCCCGAGGCACCCAACGAGCGGGTCGGCGAGCAGCACCCTGCCGGCGACCCGTCGACGAGCGAGCCAACCGACTCCGAGACCTCGCCCGTGCTCCAAGCGATCGCACCGCCCGGCGAGCACCCCTTCTCGGTCCTCGACATGCTCGAGGTCGATCGCGTCTCGAGCCCCGCGATCTCACCCGACGGTCGCCACGTCGTCTACGTGCTGCGCGAGACCGACATGCAGGCGAGCCGTGGTCGCACGAGCCTGTGGCTCGCGTCGTTCGAGGACCAGCGCAGGGTGAAGCTCGAGGGCCACGCCAAGGGCGCGGGCTCCCCCGTTTGGTCGGCGGCGGGCGACTTCGTCTACTTTAGCTCGACCCGCTCTGGCTCGGCCCAGGTCTGGCGAGTAGCGATCGTCGACGGCGCCGAGGCGGGCGCGGTCGAGCAGGTCACGGCGCTACCGGTCGGCGTCGGCAGCTTCGCGCTCGGCAGCAAAGGTCAGCTGATCGTCAGCGCCGATCTGTTCCCCGACTGCGACACGCTCGCGTGCACGGCCGAGCGGGTTCGCCAAGCCGAGGCCGATCATGCGACCGGACAGCTCTACTCGCGCATGTTCGTGCGCCACTGGGACACCTGGCTCGACGGTCGCCGCTCGATGTTGATCGCGGTCGATCTGCCAGCCGCCGGACAGCCAGCGCGAGACACCGGCACCATCTTGACCCGCACGCTCGACGCCGACACGCCGTCGAAGCCGTTTGGCGGGAGCGACGAGCTGACCTTCACCCCCGACGGCAAGGGCGTGGTGTTCACCGCCCGCGACGCAGCAGGTAATGGCGGGGAGCCTTGGTCGACCAACTTCGATCTGTACTTCGTGCCGCTCGACGGCTCCGCAGCGCCCGTGCGCCTGACTGACAACCCGGCCTGGGATACGCACCCACGCTTCTCTCCGGACGGCAAGACGCTCGCCTGGCTGGCCATGGATCGCCCAGGCTTCGAGTCGGATCGCCACGACCTCGTGCTCGCGACCTGGTCGGGCTCTGGCATCGAGGGTGAGCTGCGCGAACGAACCTTGCGAGTCGACGATGGCCCCCAGGGGGATCGCTCGATCGACGAATTCGTGTTCGCACCTGCTGGCGAGAAGGTGTGGGCGCTCGCTCAGGATCGTGGTCGTACGCGGGTGTTCGCGCTGCTGCTCGACGGCGACTCCAACGCCCTCGGCGTGACCGAGGGCGGCACCGCGAGCGCTCTGCGGGTCGACGAGCAGCGGCTGGTGTTCGTGCACCACGATCTTCGCCACGCGCCCGAGCTGTGGACGGCGGCGCTGAACAAAGGCGGCAGCGAGCCCGCGACCGTGCTGACCCACCACAACGACGAGCTGCTCGGACGTACGCGGCTCGGCGAGCCCACGCCCTTCACCTTCACCGGGGGTGGTGGTGACACGGTGCACGGGTGGATCGTCGCGCCGGTCGGGCTCGATCCGACCAAGAAGTATCCAGTCGCGTTGCTGATCCACGGCGGACCGCAGGGCTCGTTCGGCGACCAGTTCCACTTCCGCTGGAACCCCCAGGCCTACGCGGGCGCGGGCTATGCCACCGTGATGATCGACTTCCACGGCTCGACCGGCT
>CBFGLP010000418.1:0-5848 GCA_965649595.1 uncultured Myxococcales bacterium
AGCCAGGCATGCAGATGCCGATGCAGTCGGCTCCGCCCTTATTGGGATCGCAGTCGTCGCTGGGATCGTCGACGCACACGTCGCCCTTGTTGGAGCACTCGAGGCCAGCGAAGCCACCACAGTACTCGGGCGTACGCTCGAGCTTGTGCTCGGGCGTGGTGCAGATGCCGATGCAGTCGGCTCCGCCCTTATCGGGATCGCAGTCGTCGCTGGGATCGTCGACGCACACGTCGCCCTTGTTGGAGCACTCGAGGCCAGCGAAGCCGCCGCAGTACTCGGGCGCGATGCAGATGCCGATGCAGTCGGCTCCGCCCTGCTCGGGATCGCAGTCGTCATTTGGATCATCGACGCACTCCTGCCCCTCGGGGCAAGGCAGCCCCAGGAACCCGCCGCAGGCGGTGTCCGGGCAAGTGAGGATCTCCCAGCCACAATAGCCGCCCTGATCGACGCATTCGCCGGGGCCCGAAACGTTCACTCCGTCGGGACACAGCACGTTGGGCATGCCGAGCGGAGGCCCGCAGTCGTCGGGCTTGCAAGGGAGATCGGCTCCGCGCAGGGCTTGATCAGAGTGGTCCTCCTCGACGGTGCAGGCGGGTAGCAGTGAAAGCACGCAGAGGAGTAGTGAGAAGCGGTGGGTTTTGTTCATGGGCGGTATCGTGCACGATAAGTCTCGATAATCAATGAGCTGTCCACGCCGGCCGACGAGAATTTTTTGCCTCTCCTGAGCCGGCCGAGCGGCAGTGCTGTGTTTGCGTGACGTCGATCTCGGGCTCGCTCGCCCAGATTAAATGATTCCGGTGAAACATGTAGAATACTGCTGGGGGGTGCTGCATTGCGCGTGCTGTACGCGAGCCCATTGTTGGATTGGGCTCCACAGCCGGTGATCGAAAGACCCGCCGCGAGGTATGGTCACAATGGCGGGGCGACCATGTCACGTCAGAAAATGTTTCGATTCAATCGCGGCGGGGTTGAGCGATTGAGTGGTGCTCGGTGACCACATTTCAGCCCCTTGGGGCTGACGAAGACATTTATCCGGTCGTGCACGGTCATCAATCCCAGCGCAGGCTGAGCCTTCGCCATACGCCCTCGCGCTCGTCGGCGCAGCGCCACGCGAGCGAGAGGGCGGCCCTGGTCGCTCGCGTGGATGAAGGCGAGGGCAGGGCGAAGCGATAGAGCCGATTCGTCGAGTCGGGCGAGCGCGAGAGCGGCTGCTCGTCGGCGCCGATCAGCGTCGCGCTGACCGTGCACCCGTCGAGCGAGCCTGGCAGCACGAGCAGCTCGACGAACGCGCCCGGCTCCCAGCCCAGCTCGAGCGGCACGCTCTCGAGCCGACCCTGCTGATCGATCGCGACGAAGCGGCTGCCCGGGTGCAGGCTGAACGCGCCCGAGCCTCGCCAGATCGAGGGGTCGATCCGCTGCAGCTCCCACGGCCCGCCCCACTCGGTCAGCCGCTCCGGCATCGCTCCTTCGACGACCTCGGCTCGCTCGGCTCGGTAGTAGCCGCGGGCGATCACCGTCGTGCGCCAGGGGCCGCGCTCGGGCCAGCGCTGGTGATCATCGGGCTCCCAACCACCCGAGAGCATGTAGATCGGTGTGCCCGACGACACGGCGCGCTCGATCAGGCGCTGGCTCGGATAGACCAGCACGGTCTTGCCGAACCCGACGAACGCGGGCGTGGCCAGGATCCCGCGCCAGCGTCCGGGCGCTCGGCTGTCGAACAAGAGCACGCCGTTGTCGGGCACGTGGTCGAGGATCTCGGCGAGGTCCTCGGGCGTGTGCTCGAGGTCGCGGGTCCAGAACACCGGCCGCGTCAGCACGCGCAGGGTGGGGCCCCACCAAGCGAGCAGCACGAGCGCCAGCACGAGCGCCGCGGGCTTGGGGCCGAAGCGCGACGATATCCAGCGTGACGCCTCGCCGAGCGCCAACGATGCCGCGATCACCAGCACTGGGATCGCGTCACCGACCAAGTAGCGCGCGTAATAAAACTCGTAGCGGATGCCCTCCTTGAGCGAGGTGATCAGCACGATCGCGGCGGCGAGCAAGACCCACGCGTGGTGCCGCGAGCTCGCCCGCCAAGGCGCGGCGAGCAAGCCCACGAGCGCCAACGCGAGCCCGACCGGTCCGCTGTAGCGCCACAGCACCGCGGCCACCGTCTGGCTCGGGCCGTAGGCGTCGGAGGTGTCCATCGTCCGGTAGGCGAGGGCGGCGAGCGCCCCCAGGAGCGCCAGCGTGGCGATGACTCGTACGAGCAGGTCCGTTCGATCGAGTCGGGAACAACGCCTTCGCGCCCAGCCGATCGCGAGATCACCGAGCAGCACGGCCAGCCCTGCCGCCACCGCCCAACCGACCGCCTCGGCTTTGTAGGGCCGGATGCGGGGCACGTGAAAGTGATTGCTCGCGGCGCTGAAGAAGTAGGGCCACGAGCGCACGATCGCCTGCACCGCGGCCAGCGTGGTGCCGATGACCAGGGCCACGAGCAGCGCGTTGCGGCTGCGCGGCAGCTCGCGGCGAGCGAGCACGAGCGAGAGCGCCAGCACGATCGCGAGCCCTAGCATCGATCCCCGAGCGAACGCTCCGGCGGCAAACACCAGCCCCGCGAGCGCACCCATCAGCACCGCACCGGGCTCGCCTCGGTGCTCGGCCGCTCCCGCTTCGAGGGCCAGCGCTGCCGCGCCAAGCAGCGCCGCTCGAGCCAGGTTCTCGGTCACCGTGAAGGTTGCGATCCACAGGTCGAGTGGGTGCAGGGCCAGGGCAGCCGCCGCGATCAGACCGACCGCGAGCCCGCGTCGTCGATCTCCCGGGCCGGGCTCGTCGCCTGCGGCGAGCCGATAGCCGACCCCGAACGCGCCGAGCTGTGAGAGCAACGCGAACAGCACCAGCGGCCAAGTCGAGCGCGCGAAGCCGAGGTCGAGCTCGGCCATCGCGAACCACACCGGCAGCAGGTGAAAGAACGCCGGCACGATTCGCCCTTCGCTCGCATCCTCGACGTGCAGGCCGGCGATCCACCGGCCCTCGCGGACGCCCTCGAGCGGCGAGCCCTCGGGGATCGGCTCGATGCGGTGGGCCGCATGGATCGCCTCGGCTGGAAAGCCGGGGACCTGACCGGCCATCAGCGGATCGACGGGACGCAAGCGCCCGGTCCGAGCGATGTGATGACCGACGTTGGTGTAGATGCCCTGGTCTTGGCCGCCGTGCAGGTAGGGCGAGGGATCGAGGCGGATCCCCGTGCCGACCCCGAGCACCACGAGTAGGCCGACGATGCCCAGCCGCTGCGTCGAGTCGACCCGCTCGGGCTGCCGGGCAGGCCAACGCCTGCGCAACCACGCGACCAGCAATGCCCAGCCGACGAGCGCCGCGAGCAAGCTGCCGAGCAGCGGCCCTCGCTCGAGCGCGTCGAGATCCAGCAGCGCCAGGCCAGTGGCGCTCGCCGTAGACATGGCCGCCGCGAGCCCGACCGCGAGGGCGCGGCCGAGCCCGAGCCGCGAGCGCAAGCCGAGCGTGACGACCAAGGTGGTGAGCGCGGCGGTCCCGGCGAGCAGGAGCATCAGTGGAAGGTATTCGTGCGCGAACAGAGAGCCAACTGGCTGCTACGCTCGCGCCGATGTCCGACGCATTCGAGCTCGACTCGACCTACGTCCTGCTGCGCGACGGCGGCCAAGCCACGACCACCCCAGGAGGCCGCGAGTTCTGGGCGACGATCTCCGAGCGCCGAGAGCTCGACACCGCCTGGTTGGTGACCCGCTTTGCCATGAACGAGGACTGGGACCAATGGGAGATGCACCCCGAGGGTGAGGAGCTGGTGATCTTGCTGTCGGGGCGAGTCGACCTGCTGCTCGACGACGGCGTGCGCGAGTGGAAGGTCGAGCTGCGCCCGGGGCAGACCACGATCAACCCGCGCGGCGCTTGGCATCGGGCGCTCGTACACGAGCCGAGTGAGCTGATGTTCGTGACCGCGGGCAAGGGCACCCAGCACCGGCCGGTGTGAGGCGCGATGGAGGCGATCGTGTTCATCGGCCCGCAGGGCGCCGGCAAGTCGACCTTCTACGCGCAGCGGTTCGCCGACACGCACCTGCGGCTGAATCGCGACATGCTGCGTACCAACCATCGCCTCGAAGTGCTGTTTCACGCCGCGCTGGCGGTCAAGCAACCGATCGTGCTCGACAACACGCAAGCGCGCCGTGAGAGCCGTGCCCGCATCATCGCGTGCTGCAAGGCGGTCGGGTTCCGGGTGATCGCGTATTGGTTCGACGTGCCCGTCGAGGACGCGATCGCCCGCAACAACCGGCGTGTGGGCAAGGCCCAGGTCCCCGAGGTGGCGATTCGGGGCCTGCTCGCCAAGCTCGAGCCGCCCAGCCCCGACGAAGGTTTTGACGAGATCCATCGCGTCCGCGTGGTCGAGCCCGCGGCCGACTTGGCATTTGCGGTCGATCGATTATACTCGGCGCCTGCTCGATAGGGGCTGGGTCGATGACTGACAATACCGGGTTGGCTGATCGCATGAAGTTCTACGAGGGCATCGAGGCGGGGCGCCGCTGCATGCCGCTGCTGCCGATCTGCGCGCGAATCGACGGCAAGCGGTTCAGCCGGTTCACCGCGGGCCTCGAGCGGCCCTATGACGCGCGCCTGAGCCGGCTGATGATCGAGGTGACCAAGCACCTCGTCGAGCACACCGGCGCGCGGGTCGGTTACACGCAATCCGACGAGATCAGCCTGCTCTTCCAGGCCAACTCGTTCGCTCAGCAGGTCTTCCTCGACGGGCGCGTGCAGAAGATGACCTCGATCTTGGCCGCGATGACTACGGCGAAATTCAACGCGTTGCTGCCCGAATATGTGCCCGAGCGCGCTGGAGCGCTCGCGCTCTTCGATTGTCGGGTGTGGACCGTGCCTAGCCGCGAGGAGGCGTCCAACGTGTTCTTGTGGCGCGAGCAGGACGCGACCAGGAACTCGATCGAAATGGCCGGACGGCGCTACTATTCGCACGCCGAGCTCGACCACAAGAATTGCGCCGAAATGCAGGAGCTGCTGTTTCGCAAGGGTATCAACTGGAACGATTATCCCGCGTTCTTCAAGCGCGGGACCTACATCCAGCGCCAAGTCGTGCGGCGACCCTTTTCGACCGAAGAGCTCGAGTCGTTGCCGCCCCTGCACGCCGCGCGGCAGAACCCGGGGCTGGTGATCGAGCGCAACGAGCTCCGGGCGCTCGAGCTGCCGCCGCTGGGCAAGGTTCGCAACCGCGTCGACGTGCTCTTCGAGGGGGCCGAGCCGGAGCTGAGCGATCTGGTTTGATAGAGGGACCGTAGCCGGTCCTTTACCCTACCGAAGGGGGCTCTCCCCGTCCCGGCAAAGCCGTGACGGGGACCCCTCACCCCCTGCCCGCCCGAGTCCGGGCGTTGGTTCGAGCCACCGAGGAGCTCCATCCGAGTGACCTCTGCTGTCAATCTCCGTGGGACTGACCGAGACTGCTTCACTGCGGCGGGAACGGGCCCTCGGTCGTCGGCAGGACCTCCTGCTCCGGCGTGATCGCCCGCAGCGTGCCGTTGGCGTTGTTGGCCCGCGTGAACCAGATGGTGCCGAACGCGACCGCGGTGCCGTAGTTGCCCGCGTTGACGTTGAGGTCCTGCAGGCCGTCGTCGATGAACCCGCCGTCGGGCAGCTCGAGCGTCACGAACGCGTGGGCGTTGTCGTAGGAGATCACGATCAGATAGCCCTCGGAGTTGATCGTCACGTCGGTCGGGTAGGTGACGAGGTCGGGCGGGATCTCCTCGAGCAGCGCTGCCTCGATGTCGCCATTGAGGTCGGCGTCGTCGAAGCGGACGACGCGGGCGTTCTGGGCGTCGGCGACGTAGAG
>CBFGLP010000419.1:0-7461 GCA_965649595.1 uncultured Myxococcales bacterium
CGGATCCCCAAGGGCAAGATGGTGTTCGTATCGATCACCTCGGCGGCCCACGATCCCGCCGTGTTCACGGATCCCGATCGCTTCGACATCCGCCGCAACCTCGCCGACGCGATCACGTTCGGCTTCGGCCGCCACTTCTGCCTCGGAGCCCACCTCGCCCGACTCGAGATCGAGATCGCGCTCACGGTCCTGCTGCTCGACCGCTACCCCAACGCCAAGCTGGTCGGCGCGCCCGAGTTCGAGCCCAACATGCTGATGCGGCCAATGGCCAAGCTCATGGTCGCGATCTGATCGCTCGTCTTCTTTGGACCGAGCCACCAGCTGTGCTGGCTGATGGCTCGGCCAGCAACCCGCACGGCTAGCCAACCCGCTGCTCGATCCACGCCCTGCACTTCGCCATCACCGGCTCGCGCAGCTCGGTCGGCTCGTTGTGCAGCTCGTGGAAATAGCCGTCCCAGATCTCGAGCGTCTGATCGTTCTGCTTGGGGTCTTTCAGGCTCGCAAACGCGGCCTTGCTCTTGTCGGGGTCGCAGATCTTGTCGCCGGTGCCGATGTACCAGTGCAGCGGCACGTGAATGCGCGACACCTCCTGCTCGACCCGCTCGATCGCCGACTCCATCGCGACCGCCCACTTGGTCGTGATCGTCGTGACCCGACGCTTGTCGGCGGAGTAGCGAGCGACCTCGTCGGGATCGCGGCAGATGGCCTCGGGCGGGATTCCGGTCGGGACCGAGAGCTTGGGCGCCAGGCGGGCGAGCAGCCGCACCGCGTGGGTCTTGAACGCACCGACCTTCATGGTCAGGCCGAGCAGCGGCGCGCTGAGCAAGACACCGCGCAGCGGAAAGTCGTCCTGGTGATCGAGCAGGTACAAGAGCGTGATCAGCCCACCCATGCTGTGCCCCCAGATGAACCAGGGGATCCGATCGGGTCCGTGCTCGGGGCCCAACTCGTCGCGGTAGTGGCTCAGCACGTCGAGCAGATCGCCGCTGTACTGCTCGAAGCGCTCGACGTGGCCCGGGAGCCCGCCGCTGCGGCCCTGCCCGCGGTGATCGGGGCCGAACACGATCGCCCCCATGTCGTTGAGCTCGCGGGCGAGGCGGTCGTAACGAGACACGTGCTCGGCACCGCCGTGAATCAGCGCGACGACCATCCGCGCGGGCCCGCTCGGGCGCCACAGCTCGGTGTGGAGTTGGATGCCGTCGCGGGTGCGGACCTCGTGCGTCTCGGGCTGGCTCACCGGCCGGAGTATGCCACGCGATGCCACACGACGAGAGCACCCCGGCAGCTTCAGCCCGACCGGCGGCACCGTGCGCCTACAGCTGCGACTCTGATCGTCGGTAGCGACGTCGCGGATGCGCAACGAGCTGCGGCGATCTGCAACGCCGCGCGGCGGGTGCTACCGAGTGACACGGCCAGCTGAAGTGATAGGTGGCCCGTATCACTGAGCATGCTCGACATCGCCGACTCGTGATCGATCATGGTCAGTCGTTACACTATGTTTGAGTCGAGGGCTCTCATGGTCGTATCGAAGCTGCTCTCCTTGGTCATCGCATCAACGCTCGTCGGTCTGCCGGACCAGGTGGAGCCGGTGGCTCCGGCGGAGCCGGGCACGCCGACCGAGCACGTCCCCCCGGCACCGACGCTGCCCAGCCACACGGCTCAACCGGCAGCGACCACTCCCCAACCCGAGCCCGACGAGCCGCCGAAGCCGACCACGCAGCGCTATCGGCAAGCCAAGGCCATGCAGGTCAGCGGTCTGGTCGTGCTCGTCTCGGGCGGGGTGGTGTTCATGGCGTCGCTGCTCGGCGGACTCGGCAGCGGACTGATGAGCCCACAAGACACCAACAAGACGGCGCTCAACGTGGGCGTGCCGATCGGCGCGACCACTGCCGTGCTCGGGGTCATCCTCCTGAGCACCGGATCGACGATGGTGAAGAAAGAGGAGCAGGCCGCCAGCGGGCTAGGTCGGAGGGTCAAGGTGTCCCCGACGGTCAGCGCTGGATGGTCCGGTGGCAGCGTCGGCGTGCGGCTGACCTTCTGACCTCTTCTCCCATCGAGCGATCTGACACATCATCGCGCGATGCAAGCCCGTCCCCTCCCCGCTCTGCTCGTCGCCCTGCTTCTCCCGCTCGCCGCGTGCCTCGCAGCGTGCAAGGGCGAGTCCGATTCCGCGCCCAAAGCCGACGCCAAGCCCGACCTCGCGCCCCAGGCCAAAGCCGCGACCGAAGCGATCCCGGCCGAGCTGAAGGGTAAGATCGAGTTCGAGGTCAAGGAGCTCGACGAAGGCAACATCCTCGCGGTTGTGCCGGTCGGGTGGAAGCCGGGCTTCATGCCGGGCAGCTTCGAGCCCGCGACCGAGGAGCTCGGGCAGGACGTCTCCTACGGGGTCGACAGCAATTGCGACGGCACCTGCACCCAGAAAGACTGGCGCGCCGTGACCGAGAAGGTCGAGTTCTCGAGCTTCTCGGGGCCGACCTACACGGTCGAGAGCGACGAGCCGCTCGGTGAGACGGGCCGAATGGTCGTCTACTCGGGTGGCCCCGAGGTCCACATTCGGGCGGCGTGGTGGACCGCCGAGAGCAACCGCTATTTCCATTGCCGAGCGGATCTCGCCGGGCCCACGGCGATGGCCAAGCAGGCGTTCATTCAGGCCTGCAAGGCCACGCACGTGGTTGATTGGGACTAATCAGTAGTCGAACGAGACGTCGTCGACGTGGAGGTTCACGCCACCGAAGCCGAACTTGTCGATGCTATATCCGGCATCCGGCGTGATGGTCACCCGCCCACGAACTCCGCCCGCGAATGCGGTCTCGGTAACGGTGATGGTGCAGTTTCCGATCGAGTCCCCGTCGAGGTCGTCGAAGTCGGGCTCGTTCGCATGGACACCGTTCACGCCGAGGTTGATCTGGCCCCCGAGGTCCGCGTAGAGGAAGGTCGCGGACGTAGCCGCCGAGCTCGGGTCGACCTGAACCATGATGCTGTCGACGTCCAGCTCCTTGGTCGCGCTACCGTTGGCCATCGTCGACGAGACGACCGTAGCGACGCCAGCATCCGTCCAGGTCCCGTTGGCGTACTGGAACTTCTTCATCTCGAGCGTCGCGGTGGGCGTGTTGATCACGTCTCCCCAGAGGTAGTTGGTGCCCGCCGCGAGCGACGAGAAGTCATAGGTGGTAGTTGCCGCGATCGCGGTCCCGGCAGCGATGACGATGAACCCGGCGACGAGGGCAGGAAGCCCCGCGCGCTTGAGGCGTTGCTGGATTTGCATGCCTCATCCTTGTCGAGCGCTAGCCTGGCGATAACACGAGAAAATGACCGCCGAGCGTGCACATGTGTGCGCTCGCGCGCGATGGTCCACACGAGGTAGGGCCGGCCACCGACCGCGAGCACGGGGCTCAGGCTTTCGCGTTCGCCCGCCGCCGCAGCTCGATGATCGTCCCGCTCCGCTGACGCGGCAGCGGGATCGCCTCGAAGGTCATGTCCTGCCCCGGGACCAGGCTCCACTCGTACTCGCGCAGCAGCATCGCCAGCACCACGTGCATCTCGAGCATCGCGAAGTGCTGGCCCAAACACACCCGCGGTCCGCCGCCAAAGGGGATCCAGGCAAAGGGCGGGCGCTCGTCCGCCTCTCGCATGAAGCGGTCCGGATCGAACTTGTCGGGGTCCGGCCAATGCTCCGCCTCGCGGTGCGCCGCCCGGGGTCCGACCGCCACCCGCCAGCCCTTCGGGATCGTGTAGCCCTCGAACTCCGCGTCCTCGATCATCACCCGGAACGAGCCACCGATCGGCGGAATCAAGCGCATGCTCTCCTTGATCACGGCCTCGAGGTAGGGCATCGAGCGCAGGCTCTCGAGCGTGTAGGCCCGCTCGGTCATCGCGTCCTGCTCGGCGTGGCACTTGGCCAGCACCTCGGGGTGCATCGCCAGGTGGTAGATGATGTTGGTCGTGCTGGTGACGGTCGTGTCGTGGCCGGCGAAGAGCAGCAGCTGCAGCTCGTCGACCACGGTGTTGCGCGGGAGCGGGTTGCCCTGCTCGTCGCGGACCCGCAGCAAGGTCGAGATCACGCTCGCGTCATCGTGCGGCTGCGCGTCGCGGCGAGCGACCAGATCCTCGAGCAGCGGGAAGATCCGCCGCCGCGCGGCCATCGCCTTGGCGAACTTCGAGAAGGGCAGCTCGTAGGGGAGCGCCACGAACAGGCCACCGACCCAGGTGTCGAAGTCGCGGCTGAACTCGTCGAGGCCGACGCCGAGGTCGTCGACGCGACCGAGCAGGTAGGTGGCCGCGATCTCGAACACCATCGAGCGGATCTTCGGCACCAGCGTGATCGGCCCGAGGCTCGCGTCGGTCTCCCAGCGGCGCAGGTGCTCGCGCGCGACCTCGAGCATCGGCGGGATCGCGTCGCCCATCGAGGTCCGCTTGAAGTGCGGCGCGAGCAGCTTGCGGCGCTGCTTGTGCTCTTCGCCAGCGATCACCGACATCGCGGTCGCGCCGAGCAGCTTCTTCACGGCCGGCGACCACTCGTTCTCGAGGTAGCGCCCCTCGCCCGAGAAGATCCAATGGTTCGCGTCGGCGCCGATCAGGAACACGGTCGGCTTGCCGAACACCTTCGACCAATAGACCTTGCCGTACCTCGCGAGCCGCGAGTCGGCGAAGTCGTTGGGCGACTTGAGGAACTCGAGCGTCTCGCCTACGACGGGTAGCCCGCTCGAGCCCGGCGGCAAGCGCTTGGTGGTCTTCGAACCTGCCGACTCGGTCTTCATGTCCATCGAGATCGAAGCATAGACGAGCCGTCTGGGGCAGAGATACCGAGGCAGCTCACAGTCGCTGGTCTGGCTGCGCGCCCGCGTGGGTGATTTCATCCGCACGCCATGACCCGTACCGTTTCGCTCCTCGTGCTCACGTCGACGCTCGTGCTCGCTTGCGGAGGTGACGATGGTCAAGCGGGTACGGACGACGTCGGCGAGAGCTCGACGGGCGACACGTCGGGGTCCGACTCGGATGACGCGAGCTCGACCGAGTCGAGCGACGACTCGACGGATGCGGGCGACGGAGACGGTGACGCCACGACCACCGACACCGACTCGTCGAGCGACTCGAGCTCCGACGACAACGAGGACGAGACCACCGAGTCGACCACCGGCGATGGTGACGCCGACACCGACGCTACCAGCGATGATACGACCGACGAGAGCACCTCCGACGAGAGCACCTCCGACGAGAGCACGACCGACGAGAGCACGACCGACACCGAGACCACCGACGACGAGAGCACCACGGGCGACCCGCTCACTTACGACGCCTGTGGGTTCCCCAACGACGGACCCTGGGTCGAGATGGAGTACTGGCAGCTCGGCTCGGTCAGCTCGCCCTCGTGGACCTTCTCCGACACGCCCGGCTGGGGCGAGGCGCAGTGGGCATACCAGGGCGAGAGCTGGCCGGAGGTGTGGGAGTTCGGCGGTAACTCGATGACCAACGATCCAATCGGCATCGTCGCCAGCATCTCCGGCACTTGGCAGATGATGACCGGGCTCGAGGACCTGATCGACTATGACTACGCCTCGGTCTGCGTCGAGGGGCGCAGCATCTCGGTCGGGTCGTCCGCGATCTTCGACGTCTACAACCCCTTCAACGGCTGCGGCGTCGAGGCCCAGATCTCGAACAGCTGGCAGGTCCACGCCGTCGGCGTAGATCTGGGTGATTGCATGATCCCGGGCAACGACACGCAGGCCGTCCGCATCGAGCCGACTGGTGGCAGCGGGGTGATCGGCCTCAAGCGCGTGCGGGTGACCCTGCACGGCGCTGTCTATTGAGCCTTCGGCTCAGGGTCAGGACGGGTTGATGACGATGTCGGTGACGTCGGAGCGGATCACCGCCTCGACCTCCGAGCGCGCCGCCGCCTGCTCCTGACCGGGGTGATAGCCCTCGGAGATCTCCTCGACGAGCTTCTCGCAGAACGCGTCGAGGTCCGCAGGGCTGCGACTGGTCACGAGCCCGTGATCGACCACGACCTCATCGTCGACCCAGTGAGCGCCTGCGTGCTCGAGGTCGGCGCGGATCGTCGGCCACGAGGTCAGCCTGCGTCCAGCGACCACGCCGGCGTTGATCAGCACCCAAGGTCCATGACAGATCGCGCCGACCGGCTTGCCCGACTCGAAGAACCCGCGGACGAAGCGGAGCACGTCCTCGTTGACGCGCAGCTGATCGGGGTTCCACGCGCCGCCGGGGATCATCAGCGCGTCATACTCGTCGCTGTTGACGTCCTCGATGTCGCGATCGACCCGGATCTTCTTGCCCTTCTCGAAGTGGTTGAAGCCGCGGATCTTCCCGGCCTCCGGCGACACGATGTCGACGTCGGCCCCCGCGTCGCGCAGCGCCTCGAGCGGCTCAGTGAGCTCGACCTGCTCGAAGCCCTCCGTGGCGACGATCGCTACCCTCTTGCCTGTTAGTTTCTTGGCTTGCATACGTCCTCGCGTAGATCCGTCGCGAGGATGAGCCCCCCGAGCGGCGACGCAGCGCCTGCGCCGATCGGATCCTTCCTCGACTAGCGACGCGGCAATGCGATCAATCGCCGCTCGCTCGTGGTTCGCGCCTTGGCTTGCCGCGCTCGACGGAGCCGGAAGCCAGCTCGGCTCAGCGCTCGGGATCGCGGGCGATTGCCTCGAGCAACGCTCGACCAGAATCGCTGGCCACGAAGCTCCGCCATGCCTCGGGGCTGCTCAGCACCCCCACGTCCTGCCCGAGCCCGAGCCGCTCTTGGACCGCTAGCATCTGGTCCTTCGAGAGCTGCCCGATGTGGCCAGCAAAGCCCTCACCCAGCACGCGCCGACAATCTCCGCAGCTGACGTGGCCGATCCACAGCTCGTCACCCCGCAGGGCGATCGTCAGCGAGGGCCGAGGCGAGGTGGGGCCCGCCCACTCGAAGATCACCTCGGCGTCGGCCGGGATGCCGAGCGTATCGACCGCCCGCCACTGCCCCGCGAGCTTGCCGGTCGGGGTGCAGAGGTTCTCGAACACCGTGCGCGTGGCAGCCTCGGCCGGGCAATCGGGCAGCTCGGCACCCGGGCTCTCGGGAGTTGGAGCGGGCTCCCCCTCGATCACCAGCGGGTCGGGCTCGGTCTTCGTGGTGCTCGGCTCGCTCGTGGAGCTCCGGTCACCCGAGCCCACACATGCGCACGCGAGCAAAGCCAACGACGACACGAGCAAACGAGCCGATGCCGAGCCGAGCATGAGCTCAGCGTATCGGCAGCGGCCCGTGCTCGCCACTCATGGCCCGCTAGCTCGGGCCCTGGGGCTGACTCAGGCGTCGGGACCAAACACCAAGCGGAGCAAGAGCACCGAGCCGAACGCGAACGCGGCGCTGAGTGGGATCGTCAGGATCCACGCCAGCACGATGTTGCCAGCCACGCCCCAGCGAACGGCCGAGAGCCGCTTGCTGGCGCCCACGCCCATGATGCACGCGCTGAT
>CBFGLP010000420.1:0-1941 GCA_965649595.1 uncultured Myxococcales bacterium
TCGCCGTTGACGTCGATCTTGCCATAGAGCGGAAAGCTGACATCATAATTTAGCTTGCAGAAGCTCGCGATTTCCTCGGCGTCGCCCGGTTCCTGCGCGCCGAACTGGTTGCAGGGGAACCCGAGCACCGCGAAGTTGCGGTCCTTGTACCGCTCCCACAGCGCCTCGAGGCCCGAGTACTGCGGGGTCAGGCCGCACTGCGAGGCGACGTTGACCACCAGCAGGGTCTTGCCGGCGTAGTCACGCAGCGGAGCTGGGGCGCCGTCGATCGTGGTGTGGGTGAACTCGTGGAAGCTCATCGCGGGCCAGCTTGGCACTCGGGGAGGGTGGGGTCCACTCGGGCCGCCGCCGGCAGGCTCAGACGACGCCGTGCAGGATCCCGTGCTCGCGCAGCATAGCGATCACGCGGTCGCGTTGCTGATCCAGCGGAGCCGTCCCGACCGCCGTGAGATCCGGGTCCTCCGGCACCTCGTAGGGCGCGCTGATCCCCGTGAAGTTCGGCAGCTGCCCCGCGCGCGCCCGCTTGTACATGCCCTTGGGATCGCGCCGCTCGCAGACCTCGAGCGGCGTGTCGACGTAGACCTCGAAGAACTCGCCGGCTCCGAAGCGGGCCCGTGTGGCCGCGCGATCCTTGGCGTAGGGGGCAATCACCGCCACGACCACGATCAGCCCCGCGTCGACCATCAGGCGCCCGACCTCGGTGATGCGGCGGACGTTCTCCTGCCGGTCCTCCGGCGAGAAGCCGAGGTCGGCGTTGAGGCCCTCGCGGAGCACGTCGCCGTCGAGTCGGTAGGTGCGGACGCTCAGCTCGTTGAGCCGTCGCTCGACCGCGTGGGCCAAGGTCGACTTGCCCGAGGCGCTCAGGCCCGTGAACCACACCAGCGCGCCTTTGTGTGGGTTGAGAGCCTCGCGTTCGGCTCGGGCGATCGGTGTGGGCTCTTGGGACTCGTGCGCGGGGCTCATCGAGGTCTGGAGAGTATAGAAGAACGTTCCGCGGCATCGTGCGCACCAGTTGCCGTGCAAGCTGGGCGGGGGTGTATCGTTGGACCCGCGATGGATCGGCGCAGACTGCCGCTCTCGTTCGAGTGCCCGAAGTCGCTCGCCTCGATGCCGATCCACGGATCGGAGGCCGAGCGCTGGTGCTCGCAGTGCGAGCGCGTCGTCCATGATCTCTCGGCGCTGCGCGACGCCGAGGCGCGAGCGCTGCTGCGCGAGCGGGCGAGCGAGGGGGTGTGCGTCGCGTATCGGGTCGATGCGCGGGGGCAGGTGGTGTTTCGCGAGCGAGCGGGTGCCTCCGCGCGAGCGCTGGCTTCGTTCGCGCTCGCTTCGTTCGCGCTCGTCGGGTGCACGGGCATCTCCGAGCTCGAGGCCAACGCCCCCGACGAGCCTGCGGCCGAGCACTGGGCCGACTGGTCGGTCGAGCCGAGCGAGGCCTCCTGCGAGTGGGAGGCGGCCGAGGCCGTGACGGTCGAGGCCGTGACGGCCGAGTCCACGACGGACAACGCTGAATCGTCGCAGCCAGAGCCGACCGATTCGCTGGACGCCGAGCTGTCTGGCAGCCTTCGCGGGCGGGTTACGAACATCGAGACCAAGGCGCCGATCGAGGGCGCGCTGGTCGTGCTGCAATACGTGGACGATGGCTCGCCGAGGTATCTCGAGGTCACCACCGACGCCGAGGGAGTGTGGAAGATCGAGGGCCTGGCGCCTCGTGACTACACGGTGCAGGCCCTCGCTGGCCTAGGACAGGTCACGAAGTCGATGAGGCTGCCGCCCGGAGCTCGGATGATCGTCAACATGTCCATCAACGTGGAGGGCGACAGGTGGCTCGTGGGCGCGGTCGTGGCGAGCCCTGCGGAGCAGCGTCGATGGGAGCGCAAGCAGGCTCGTGAGCAGCGAAAGCGCGAGCGCGCTCGTCAGCGATAGGGATCCCGGGTGATCTCC
>CBFGLP010000421.1:0-2815 GCA_965649595.1 uncultured Myxococcales bacterium
GGGCTTCGTCAGCCCATCCGCGCTGACGGGCTGATCGAACGCGGGCAGGCGACCGTGCTCCCGGCTAAGCCCAGCCGGCCCGCGGCTCTGGTCGCGCCGCCCTCCGCGTGCCCGGACCCGCGCTCGCGCGAGCAGCTCGGCGGGCTCGTAGGGGCGCATGAGGCAGTCGTCGGCGCCGAGCTCGAACGCGAGCAGCAGCCCGGATTTGTCGCCGGGCTCGACGATGGCCAGGATCGGGGGCGCGCTCGAGTCGAAGCGCGAGCGCAGCGAGCCGAGCGTCGACATCAGATCGTGGGCCAGCTCGTGGCTGCGCGGCCAGTGCACGATCAGCAGGTCCGGTAGATCGCTGGCACGGAGCGTGTCGACCCCCAGCGCCACTACCCCACCCATCTTCAGCGCGCAGAAACGAGACCGCAGCGCCCGTGCGGCTTCCTCGGCGTCGGCGGGATCGTCCGCGATGATCCACGCGGTGCTCGGGCTTCGTGGTCGCAGCCATGCGCGGATACGCTACGGTCGCGGGCTCGGCCAGCGTTCTCAATCGTCCGCCTGCGTGCATACTCTGCGCGTGGCCGAGCGTGAGCTACTCGCCGCCCTGAGGGCCGACCCCGACGACGAAGACGCCTGGACGGTGCTCGGCGACCTGTTGACCACGGCCGGCGACCCGCGCGGCGAGTGGATCGCCCTCGAGCGTCGCCTGGCGCGGCCGGCCGCTGCCGAGCGGGCCGACGAGCCCCTGCGCCCGCTCGAGCGCCAGGTGCTCGAGCACCGCGTCGCCGAGCTGGCCGAGGATGCGAAGCGCTGGCTCGGCGAGCTCGGCGAGTGGCCTTACCTGACCCCTCGCTGGCGACGTGGCTTCGTGGTCGAGGCGACCCTCCACCGCCCGCAGGCCAAGCAGCTCGCGATCCTGCTCGAGCTGCCCGTCGGTGCCTTGCTGCACGCGCTGACGATCCACCGCGTCCGCACGCTCGACCGGATCGTCGACGTGCTCGCAAGCGCGGCTGCCGATCAGCGCGCGCTGGTCCGCCGAGTCGTGCTCGCGCAGCCAGTCTCGAGCCGCCTCGCCCCGCTCGCCTCGCTCGCGGGCCTGCGCGAGCTGAGCTCGAGCGGATCTGTGACCGATCTCGCGACGCTCGCCGAGCTACCCGAGCTCGAGCGGCTCGAGCTCTCGCGCACGGCCTTCGATCTCGCCGCGCTCGGGTCGGGGTTCTCCAGGCTCCACACGCTGATCGTGTCCGCCCACCCGAGCCCCGCGAACACTCGGCTCGAACCCCTCGCCGGGCTCGCGGCCCTGCGCGAGCTCGACCTCGGCGAGGCCGCGTGGGACCGCGTCGATCCGCTCGCGCGGCTCGACCAGCTCGAGGTCTTGCACCTGCGCAGCACCGACGTGTTCGATCTGCGCCCGCTCGCGGGCCTCGAGCGGCTACGGGTGCTCGACCTGCGTGGATGTCCGGTCGCCGACCTCGAGCCGCTCGCCGGGCTCGGATCGCTCGAGCAGCTGCGGCTCGGCTGGACCCGCGTTCGCGAGCTTCGCAGCCTGCGAGGGCTCGAGCGCCTGCGCAGCCTCGACATCGCCGGGACCGCCGTACGCGACCTCGACCCGATCGTCGATCTACCGAGCCTCGAGCGGATCGACGTGCAGGGCAGCGACGTCCGGGATGTCCGAAGGCTGATCGAGCGCGGCGTGCAGGTGCTCGGGCGCCCGCAGATCGCCAGCCCGACCTGGCGGGACCTCGCCGAGAGCCTGCTGCGCGACGCGAGGCAGCGAGGGACCTGAGCCCTCACGCGTCTTCGTCTTCGTCGGCGGCGAGCAGCTCGCTCGTGTAGCGCAGCACGTCGACGTAGCTGAGGATCCCGACCAGCTGCTCGGTGAAGTGATCGATCACCGGGACCGCGCCGACCCGAAAGCGCAGCATCGCCTCGATCGCCGACGCGATCGTCTCGCGGCTCTCGACGCTGATCACGTCGGAGCTCATCAGCTCGGACACCGGCGTGTCGAGCAGCGCGTCGACGCGGCTGCGGTCGCGCTCGTCGTCGTAGCGCTCGAGCTCGAGCATGATCGGGATCCGGTACTCCCGGAGATCACGATCGCTGAGCATCCCGACCACGCGCCCGGCCTCGATCACGGGGAGATGGCGGATGTCGCTGTCCTCGATCAGCCGGATCGCCTCGCGTACGCTGGTGTTGGGCTCCACGCTGAGGACCGTGCGGGTCATGATCGCTTCGACGCTCATGGTTTCCGTAGTGTCGTGAATCGAAGCGCGGCGGCAAGCGGCGCTCGGCATCGACGTTTCACCACGAGCCCTGTGGCCGAGCCCTCAGCTCGTTGCTTCTGCTCGTGTTTGGGGAGTCACGAGCATCAGCACGCATGGTTTGCGCGAACGCACGATCCACTCACTGTCTGATTGCGCCAACCGGGCGTGGATTCTGCCTCAATACTCCTGTCGTGGACTCCGCCACCGAGCGCACCCGTGCAGCCCTCCCGGTGCTCTCGACCCGAGCGATCTCGAAGGTCTACACGATGGGCGAGGTCGAGGTTCACGCGCTGCGGGGTGTCGACCTCGATCTGCTCGAGGGCGAGTTCGTGGTCCTGCTCGGCGCCTCGGGCTCGGGCAAGTCGACGCTGCTCAACATCCTCGGCGGCCTCGATCAGCCGAGCAGCGGTCAGGTGTTGTTCCGCGATCAGGAGCTCAGCGGCGCGAGCGAGCGCCAGCTGACCCGCTACCGCCGCGAGCACGTCGGCTTCGTGTTCCAGTTCTACAACCTGATCCCGAGCCTGACCGCGCGGGAGAACGTCGCGCTGGTGACCGACATCGCG
>CBFGLP010000422.1:0-2135 GCA_965649595.1 uncultured Myxococcales bacterium
GCGACCTCGCGGTCGCGCAGCGACCGTGCGTGGCTCAGTGCAGAGCGCCTGCGGGGGGTGTTAAAGCGACCCCAGTAGGCGCTCGAGCTCGCCTTCGAGCAGCCGGACCTCGGGCAGCCCACGATAGAGGCTGCCGACGTCGCGCTGAGCACCGCCGGCGTCGTGGGGCTCGTGCGGGATGTCGACCGTGTGCGGTGGCGGCTTCACGAACCCGGCGTCCATCGCAATCATCAGGCGCCCGGTGCAGGTGCAGGGGTTCTCGCGATCGACGTGATAGCAGCGTGGCGCGAGGTAGTCCTCGATCCGCTTGCGCGCGCGGGTGAGCCGGACTCGATAGGCGCTCTCCTTGATGCCGAGCATCTCCGAGGCGTCTTGGGGAGAGAGCCCGACCAGATCGGTGAGCACGAACGAGAGCCGCACGCCCGGCGGCAGGCAGCCGAGCACCGAGGTCAAGCAGGTCCGCTTGAGCTCCCAGAGCATGAGATGAATCTTGGTCGGGTCGTCATCCATGCCCGGCGCGTTGAGATCGATCGGCCGAGTGATGTCGGAGCGCAGGATCGTGTCGAGCGACTCGAAGCTGTGCTCGGACCGACGGCCGAGGCTCTCCTCCATGTTGCGGGCCATCAGCCCGAGCAAGGCCAGCGCCGGGTCGCTCTCGCCGAGCAGCTTCTGCTCGTCGAGGCCCGCGACGTGCCGGACCAGCTCGTCGAGGTAGCGGACCGCGTCCTTTCGCGACCCACACATCTGATAGGCGAACGCGTAGAGGCGGGGGATCTCGCGAGTGAGCAGCTCGCGAACGGACTGGGCGGGGCTGGTCATGCGCGTCGCAGATTACCACCCGAGAGCGACTGCACGCGCCCCCCATTCGAGCGCTCTGGGACGCGCTCTGCGGGTCGAAGCGATGAGTCGACGGCTCGCGCTCGGCGGCGCTGCGTGGATGCCTACCCCGCGCCTGCGAGGCTCGAGCCGTTCGACGGTGCGTCTAGAGCTTGCGCTCTAGCGCATCCCAGAAGCGCGCCTGCATGGTCGCGTCGCCCTCGAGCCCAGACAGGCGGTTGATCTCTTGCATTCCGGTAGGGCTCGTGACGTTGATTTCGGTCAAGCGGCCGCCGATCACGTCGATGCCCGCGAAGAACTGGCCGCGCGCACGCAGGAATGGACCCAAGGCCATGCAGATCTCGCGATCGCGCGAGTCGAGCTCGGTCAGGGCCGGGCTGCCGCCCGCGTGGAAGTTGTTGCGCAGCTCCCCCTGCGCAGGCACGCGGAGCACGGCGCCGATCGGCTCGCCCTCGACCAGCAAGATCCGTTTGTCGCCCTCGCGCGCAGCCTCGAGGAACTCTTGCGCGACCGTCCAGCGCCGACCTTCGAGCGTCGCCAGCTCGATCAGCGTGCTGAGGTTCGGATCATCCTGCCGACCTTGAAGGATCTCGCGACCGCCAAACCCATAGACCGGCTTGAGGATGATGTGACCGCCAAACTCGGCCAACGCCGCGCGCACATCCTCGGGCTTGCGGACCAGCCGCGTGCGCGGGGTCAGGTCGGGGAACCCGAGGATGCTGAGCTTCTCGTTGAGCTCTCGCAGGCCGCTCGGATCGTTGATCACCAGCACACCCGCGGCCTTGGCTCGATCGAGGATCCACGTCGCCGTCACGTAGCTCTCGTCGACCGGCGGATCCTTGCGCATCAATACGATCGCGAACGAGTCGAGCCCGCGCAGCTGCGCTTCACCGACGTCGACCAGCGGGGCGTGAGCACGCTCGGCGCTCGGCGCCATTCGTCGCGCGTGGGCCAGCCCGCGCTCGCCGTGGATCAGCAGATCGTCGAGCGTCGCGTACCAGGGTCGATGCCCCCGTCGCAGCGCCTCGGTGACCATCACGTAGGTGCTGTCGGCGCGCGGGTTGAGGGCCGAGAGCGGATCGATCACGAACAGGACATCGAGGGGCTCGGACATCGCGGCCGAACATACTCGCTGGCCGCCCGAGACGTTGCTGCGGACCGACCCAAAGCCTCCGTGCATGCCGAGTACCCACCCATGCGTGCAAAGTGCCCACGTGCGCAGTGCCCCAAAGTGGCTCGAATAGGCCCCCCTTGGGGGCCCAGTAGGATGTCTGCGAACCCGAAACCAGCCCACCGAG
>CBFGLP010000423.1:0-1675 GCA_965649595.1 uncultured Myxococcales bacterium
CGATTCGGCCCGGTAGGGCTGACGAGGACAATTCGGCGAGCGCGGGCTGGCTTCGTGCGTGGCTCGGCGATCAGGGCAGCGGGATCGTGATCAGCTCGAGGTACCAAGCCGCCGCTACTCCGCCGCCCACCAGCAGCAAGACCAGCAAGATCCACAGCCCGGCCCGGCTCTTCTCACGTTTGGGCGCGGGGCTGGGCAGCCGGGTGTGGGCGATCGAGTGCTCGGTGATCGGCGAGGGATCGGGAGGCGGCAGGTCGTCGGGATCCGGCGGCTCGGCCTGAGCGGCCGCGGCCGTGGTTGGCGCGCTGGTCGACGCCGGTCGCACGGGCGGCGGCTTGCTCGGCGGGGGCGCTTGCTGGTCGGACGGCGGACCACCCATCAGATCGTCGAGGCCCTCGTACAGCGGCGCCGACGAGTCGAAGCCGCCGAGCTCGTCGTCGATCAGCGAGTTGGCGCCCGTGCGGCCCGAGGTCGCGGGGCTGTCGTCGTCCTCGTCGATCGAGCGGAAGTTGGCGAGCTCCTCGATCAACAGCTGCTGGATCAGGTTGTTGCCGCCGCTGCTCTCGGCCTGCGCTCGCTCGGCGGCCTCGCGGGCCTCCTTCTCGGCGCGGACCTCGAGCAACAGGTTGGCGAGGTCGCGGGCCGAGACCTTGAGCCGATGCGAGAACAGGAACGCGAGCAGGTCGTCGGCGAACTCGGCCGCGGTGTGGTAGCGCTGGTCGGGATCGCGGGTCAGCGAGCGGCGGATGATCTGCTCGAGCTCGTCGGGGACCTCGGGGTTCTGCGCGCGGATGCTGGGCACCTGCGCCTTGCGGATCAACTCGACGGTCTGATAGTCGGTCTCGCCGAGGAACAGCCGCCGCATGGTCAGCATCTCGTAGGCCAAGATGCCGACCGCGAAGATGTCGGTCCGGCCGTCGACCTGCTTGCCGAGCGCGGCCTCGGGTGAGAGGTAGGCGAACTTGCCCTTGACCACGCCGGGGTCGGTCGACTCGAGCTGGGTGGTCGCCTTGGCCAGACCGAAGTCGGTCAGCTTCACCTCGCCGTTCCACGAGATCAGGATGTTGGGCGGCGAGATGTCGCGGTGGACGATGTCGAGCGGCTCGCCAGTCTCGGGATCGTTGAGCCGGTGCGCATACTCGAGACCCTTGCAGATCTCGTTGAGCATCCAGATGACCAGCGCGACCGAGAGCCGACGTCCGTGCTGCTGGCAGTACTCGAGCAGCTTCTTGAGCGTCGTGCCCTCGATGTACTCCATCACGATGAAGTACGTCTCGTCGGACTTACCGAGATCGAAGACCGAGACGACGTTGGCGTGGTTGAAGTGCAGGCTCAGCCGCGCCTCGTCCAAGAACATCCGGAGGAAGCGCTCGTCCTTGAGCAGGCCGGGGAGGATGCGCTTGATCGCAACCTTCTTCTTGAAGCCGGCCACCGAGACGGCTTCGGCCACCCAGACCTCGGCCATACCACCGGCGTCGATCCGGAACAGGGGTTTGTAGTTCTGCGCCATGAAGTCTGAGTCAGCCGCCCGTGGCTGAGCAGAGTGTAACCTGCTTTGGCCCCCCACAGGCGTCGTGCACTCAGCCACGCACGGCCGCTGCGCCGGTGTAGGGCCGCTGTACTCCCGGTCAGTCCCCGGGTTGATTCTCGTACGGGGGATCGTAGCGGTTGAGGG
>CBFGLP010000424.1:0-3730 GCA_965649595.1 uncultured Myxococcales bacterium
GATCAGCCCCTCCGAGGTGGTCATCAACATGAACCTCGCCGACCAGACCCGGCGGGTGCTCGCGACCTTGACCCCGCGCGAGGAGAAGGTCCTGCGCATGCGCTTCGGCATCGGCGAGACCTCGGACCACACGCTCGAGGAGGTCGGTCAGGACTTCTCGGTCACGCGCGAGCGGATCCGTCAGATCGAGGCCAAGGCGCTGCGCAAGCTCCGGCACCCGAGCCGCAGCAAGCGGCTCAAGGCGTTCGTCGAGAGCACCTGATTGGATGGAGGGAACGTCGCAGTTCCCTCCCCCCTCCTTCACGCCTGACTGATTCCTCGGCCGCTCCGCGGCCTTTCCCCATTGAGGACGGTCCTTTGATCGCAGGGCGGACTCGGCAACCCTCCGCCCTCACGTGGGACTGTTTCCTCGGCCGCTCCGCGGCCTTTTCCAATTGAGGATCCCCCTCGACCGGAGGCGCCGCGTCAGAAGCACTGCGCGCCGGTCCAATGCTTGGTCATGCAGTCGAGCGACATCACCGAGAGGATCGACTCCCAGCCCATTTGAGCTCGGATCGAGTCGTAGTGGTACTTGTAGTCGTAGGCGTTGACGCCATCACTGTCCTCCATGCTGCCGCACTCGTCCTCCTGGCGGTCGCCGGTTCCATCGCTGAACAGTCCCCAGACCATGCGGATCTCCGCGAAGGTCTGCTCGACCTGATCCACGCCGTTGGGATCGATGGGATCGTAGAGGTCCCAGAAGAAGTGCGATTCCCAGCCCTCACCGATGATGTCACCCTGCGCGCAGTTGCAGCCGTTGCCGACCCCGCACAGGTCCTCCACCCAGTTTAGGGTATTGGCCGTCGACACGCTCTCGCCTTGCAGCTTGGTGAAATTCACGTCGGGATCATCGGGCTCGAACCACGTCGCCATTGCGACGAAGTTGGCGTAGCCCTCGGTGAAGGCGCCCCGCTGGCTGCCGTCGAGCGGCGTACCGCTTTGACCGAGCGAGCCGAGGTAGTCCTCCCAGCGCGCTTGCTCGATATGGCCGATCTCGTGGGCGATCACCCAGGGGTTGTGGGTCGTGCCCGAGCCCGCGAGCGACGAACTCCCGCCCAAGTCGCCGCTGCGATGCCGAGCACAGACGACGTCGCCGCTCCACTTGTTGGTCCCGGCGCACAGGTCCAAGCTGCACTGCGTCGCCGAGGTGAAGTCCTCGGTGATCGCCTCGCGGACGACCAGACGGACCTCGTTCTGGCACTCGCTACGATCGCAGAGGTCGGCCCCCGGAGCGATGTTGCCGAGCTTCGGCTTGATCGTGCCAAAGCGACGGACCACCTCGGCGCCGGTCCGGAACATGTGGACCGCCTCCTTGTTGAAGCCGATGTTCGAGTTGGTGTCACCGATGTAGCCCTCACCCGTCTGCGGCGGCGTATAGAGGACTGGGGTATAGGGCGAATCGCAGTCCGTGGGCCCGGAGGGCTGGCTAGCGAAGTAGGTGTTCTCGGTCGGCTCGAGCTCGCTCGTGGTGCAGGCGAGCCACGGATAGGTGTCGGGATCGTTGGCGAGATCCCCGGCTTTGTTGGGGCACGAGAGATTCCAACTGATCTTGGTATCGGCGCCGATGGTCAGCCCTCCCCAGTAGGTGCGGGTCCAGGTGTACTTGCGCTCGGGCTCGCCACCTGGGCTGCTCAGATCCACGGGGTTGGCGGGACGGACCGTGTTGGTGCTGAAGCAGACCTCGGCAGACTTGGGAATGAGCGAACCTCCGGGAATCTGAATGTCGGTTACCGGACCATCACAGAAGCTCGTAACCAAATAGACGTCGACACCGGCGTCCTCGCGCTCGATGTCGATCGCATAGCGGCCATAGATATCCGCCCGGGCACAGCCGAGCAGATCGTCATCCCCGCCGTAGTTGCCGGTCGCGAAGTCGTTGCTGCCATCTTGCTCGTAAGCACATACGAACAGATGGCTGAGGTTCTGGGTCGTGCCCTTCAGCGGGATCCGCCCGGAGGCTAAGAAGGTGTTGTCGACCGAGACCACCGTCCCCCCGGTGCGATACTTGAAGTCCGGGTGGAAGTTCGCGCGGCCCAGAATGCGGGTGGTGCTTACGACCGGGGTCTGCTGCGAGGCGAGCGTGAGCTCGTCATCGTCGTCATCGAGCTCGATGATGTTGCCCGCCTCGCTATCGTCGTCGAGGTCGGCGCAAGCGAGGGTCGAAAGCAGCGCGCCGCAGAGCGGTACACGGACCAGGGAACGAAGAGTGATTTCGTACATGCGCGCGACGGTAGTGGCGGCCGCTCGGCGCGTCGACGGCAAATCGAGCGGCTCTTCCAAGGGCGGAGGAGCGCTTCCGCGCCTGAACACCATTCTTGCCAGGCCAGTGATCGTTCCACCCCGCTTGAGGAACAACCGGGGCCGTACCCATGCGCACCCCCCAACTTGGCCTCGTCACGCGGCTCTCGGCCGCATCCGTGTTCATCTTGCTCGTCGGCTTCGGCTGCTCCAAGGACGACGATGGCCCCAACGACATCGACATCGGCGACGAGCTCGGCGAGGACGACGATTACGGCGACGAGTTCGGCACCAACGATGGTCTCGAGGAGGAGGGCGGCTCGACCAGCGACGGTGGCGACGGTGACGGCGACGAGGGCACGACTGGCGACAGCGGCGACACCGGTGACGGAGACGGTGACAGCGACACCGAAGAGCCCCCCTACGAAGAGAGCGACACCACCGACACGACCGATACGACCGAGACCGGCGAGCCGATGTGCAACGACCAGGACGCGGTCGTCCTCTACCTCTCGCCGGACGACTCGAACTCGATGTCGTCGCCGGTCCAGGTCAAGGACCGGGTGATCGCCGAGAACCAGACCAACCTCGGCACCGTGCCGATCCGGGTGTGGGAGTTCATGAACTACTACGGCTTCCCCTACCCGGCGGCCGACGACGCCACGCTCGGACTGCACGCGGCCATGCAGCTGGTCGAGGGCGAGGACGCGACCTGGCGCATGCAAATCGGTGTGGCCAGCGAGCAGATGCTCGCTGACGAGCGCCCGCCGCTGAACGTGACCTTGGTGCTCGACACCTCGGGCTCGATGCAAGGCGAAGCGATCGAGCTGCTCAAGGCGACGGCGAACACGATCGCCGGGCAGCTCCGCGCGGGTGACAAGGTCTCGATCGTCGAGTGGTCGGTCGGCTACCAGTACGACCTCGGCGGCTATGAGGTCGATGGACCCAACGATCCGGTCGTGCTGGCCGAGATCGCGTCGATGCAGCCGGGCGGTGGGACCGACCTCAACGGTGGGTTGGTCGCGGGCTACGAGCTGGCGGCGATGGTCTACGATCCGGGCGCGCTCAATCGTTTGGTGCTGGTCACCGATGGTGGTGCGAACGCTGGTATCACCGACATCGAGCTGATCGCCCAGAACGCGGTGCTCGGCGGATCGGACGGCGTGTACCTGGTCGGCGTCGGGGTCGAGAGCAGCTCGATGGCCTACAACGACGAGCTGATCGACGACGTGACCGACGCGGGCAAGGGCGCGTCGGTGTTCATCCACACCGCGCAGGAGGCCGAGAGGCTGTTCGGCGAGCAGTTCCTCAGCACGATGGGAATCGCCGCCCGCAACGTGCAGGTCGAGCTGACCTTGCCGCCAGGCTTCGAGATCGTGAAGTTCTCCGGCGAGGAGTTCTCGGGCGACCCCGAGGAGGGCGAGCCGCAGCACCTCGCGCCCAACGACGCGAT
>CBFGLP010000425.1:0-10910 GCA_965649595.1 uncultured Myxococcales bacterium
CGACCTCGTGCAGCGCACCGAGGCCGAGATGCTCAAGACCAAGAACTTCGGGCGCAAGTCCCTCAAGGAGATCAAGGAAATCCTTGCTCAAATGGGGCTCTCGCTCGGCATGAAGATCGAAGGCTGGCAGGGCCCACCGCCCGCCCGCGAGGAGTGAGGCCAAACCATGCGACACCAGAAATCGGGCCGAAAGTTCGGCCGCAACTCCCCCCATCGCAAGGCGATGTTCCGCAACATGGTGACCTCGCTGCTCGAGCACGGGCGCATCACCACGACCTTGGCCAAGGCCAAGGAGCTGCGCGGCGAGACCGAGCGAGCCATCTCGATCGGCGTTCGCCTCGGCGATCTGCTCGACAAGCCCAAGGACCAGCGCTCCCGCGAGGAGCAGGCCCGCGTCGTCCATGCCATGCGCGAGGCTGGCAAGGTCGTGCGGTCCCGCGAGGTCCTGCATCTCCTGTTCGAGGAGATTGCCCCGCGCGTGCGCACGCGTCCGGGCGGCTACACCCGCGTGGTGCGGCTCGGCCAGCGGCGGATCGGTGATGCGGCCGAAATGGCGATCATCGAGCTGGTCGATCAGCCGGAGATTGTCCCGGCAGTGCCGGCGGCCGAGGGCTGAAGGTCTTCGGTAACCCGGCCCGTCCGGGCCGAGGGAACGGCGTCGCTCTTCGGAGCGGCGCCGTTGTGCTTTTGCGGAGTGAAAGCGGTGAATTCAAGTCGGCCCCCCGTCATGGTCCGGCCCGCCGGACGACATCGGGGATTGGTGTCCCTGCTGGCCGCCCTGCGATCGGGCCTTGGGCACGTGTATCGCCTCGATCGCGCGCAATGATGTGGCTCGATTCCGGCGCTCGGATCAAGTGGCCTATTTGTCAGCACTGCATGGATTCGCCAGACCCGATTCTCCGCTGCCGCATGATCGAATGGTCAGACCAAAAGATCTCACCGCATGGCGCGGCTCGTCTCGTTGGTTTAATCCAGCGAATCATAACAGTGTGTTGCGTTCCCGAACGAGAAGCGACGCTCCGTCCGAGCGTGATTCACCGATAGTCCTTGCGAATGAGGGGGTGGCGGATACGGTGTGACTCGAACCTCATACGTCGAACGGCTTTCGAATGAACGGACCCGAAATGAATGGCGTCGTCGTCACTGCCGCGATCGCGGCTGCGGCACGCGCGGAGCTGGTGTGCTTCTTCGACTCGAGCCACGCGCCCAGGGCTCTCGACGGTGTCGCCGCGCCTCCGCGCGTGCACCGACACGCGCAGAGGCTCGCGGTGACCTCGCCACGACACCATGCTGCGAGCCGCTACTTCGATTCCGATTTGCTCGTGACCGTTCGGCCCCGTGAGCGTGGGGATGGTGAAGATTATGGAGACTATGAAGACTATTATGAATGGATGCGTGGCGGCGGGATTGCTTGGCTCGGCCCCCGGCTGTTATGACCCCGATGGCGGGTATACCCTCGTGGACGAGCTCGCGGAAGCCGATTCGAATGCGCTCGGCGACGCGGATGAATCGAGCGACGTGAGCGGCGCTTCGCTGACGAACGACTCTTCCGGTACGACCGAGTCGACGGGTTCGAGCGATGGGTCCGATTCGGGCGAGACGACCGATGAAGCGGCAATGGCGAACGATGACGTGACGGACGAAGGCCCGTTGCTGGACATGCACACGCCGCCCGAGCCCAAAGAACAGATCCCGCCGCCCGACGAGGATGGCTGCCACGCGATCTATGCCCAAGACGCGCTCCCCACGTTCGAGCTCGAGATCTCCGACTCGGTGTGGGACAAGCTCGTGTACTACTGGAACCACGGGAAGGCGCTCGACGCAAAGGACAAGGACACCAAGCTGGACTTACCGCTCGAGGAGTTCCGCTACGGGGACATCGTCATTCATGACGCCACGATCCGCTTGCGGGGCAACCCGGAGTTTTGGGAGCCGCTCCCCGACGACAAGCTGCAGTTCCAGATCGACTTCGATCAGAACGACGAGGATGGCCACTTCTTGGGGCTAAAGAAGCTGGCCCTGGATGCGGCCACGGCCAACCGTCACATGCTGCGCGATCGCCTGGCGCTCTCGATCCTGCGCGACGTTGGGATCATCGCCCCTTGCGCCAATCATGCCAAGGTCTTCATCAACGGCGAGTACTACGGTATCTTCACGAACCTCGAGAAGCTCGACGAGGTGTTCTTGGCGCGGGTATTCGACGATCCGACCGGCGATCTGTGGGAGCGGGCCGGCTGGAAGCTGAAGACCAACAAGGACATCGCCAGCGACGATCGCCTCGACGATCTGAAGGACGCCGACTCGCCCGAGGAGCTGGAGACCTACCTCGACCTCGAGCAGGCCCTGCGGGTGTTCGCCGCGGACGCGGTGATCCCCAACTCGGACGGGCCGTGGGCCGGTGGGCTCAACTTCTACCTCTACGATGATCCGCTCGGCGGCAAGTTCGTGATGTTGCCCTGGGACCTCGACAACACCTTCGAGCGCTTCGCGGGCACGAAGGATTACCCGAGCAACCCGGATCCGGTGGTGTGGGAGAAGAAGAAGACCCATGGGCGACCTTGGTACGAGCTGGCGCTCGAGGAGCCGAAGTGGTTCGACTATTACATCCAGCAAGTCGAGGAGGTCTTCGCGGAGGGCTACCAACTCGAGGTCCTGCACGAGCGCATCGACACGTGGACGGACCAGATCGAGGAGGCGGTGCTCGAGGACACCAACAAGCCGTACAGCAACAAGCGCTATTATAAAGAGCTCGAGATTTTGCGCGATTTCGTCGATGACCGGCACGACTTCATGGTCGAATGGTTGGAGTGCTGGCAAGACGGCGGTAAGCCCAACTCCAAGGGATACTGCAAGACGCCTTAGTCGTGCTCGACCATGGTAGCGGCAAGACCTGGCCGACCAGCGAGCACACCGAGCACACCGAGAGCGACGACTACTGGGGGGACGGGGGCGATGGCCGCGGCCGCAACAGGCTCGGGCGGATACTGATGGAGGTCCGCGAGGCGCTGCGCGGCTAGAGCTCCGAGCCGTGATGCTCCTCGAGGGCCATGGGTCGGCCGGCCGAGCAAGGACGCCGCGAGGGGATATCGTGAAGTGTGGGCTGCTTTATCAGACGGATGTGAGCGGCTGACGGGCCCGGTTGAAATGTCAGCGTCCGCCCCGCGAGATTGTCGATAGTTCTTGCGAGCGCCAAAGGGGCGGATACGGTGTCCTACGACCAGGTTCAGTGACGAGGCGCCGCCTACGGAGCAACCCCTTTGTGCAAAATGACCGAGGCTGGGAGTGGAGGACCATGACTATGAGGGCTTATGTGGCTGGGGGTTTTGCAGTTTGGCTCAGCGCGGCTACGGCTTGCTACATGGGTGTTCCGCTCGTGGACGAGACCGCCGACGAGGTCGGCGAGTCGGGCTCGAGCGGGCCCGCGGGCACGCAGGAGTCGGGCGAGGAGCCGGGCGACGAGGGCGAGTCTTCATCGACGACCGACGATGGCGAGTCTTCGTCGACGACCGACGAGAGCGAGGCGTCGGACGATCCAAGCGAGTCCGTGCCGTCGAGCGATTCGCTCGATGGCACGGACACGACGGACTGGAGCGATGACGGCGACTCGGAGAGCACGAGCGACGAAGGGCCAATTCCGGACATGGGCATGGCGGCCGATCCCAACGAGCAGATCCCGCCGCCCGACGAGGAGGGCTGCCACGCGATCTATGCCCAGGACGAGTTCCCCACGTTCGAGCTCGAGATCGTCGACCCGGTCTGGGATTCGTTGGTTGACTTGTGGAACAACGGCAAAGAGCTCGAGGAGGAGGACGTGGAGACCAAGCTGGACTTCCCGCTCAAGGAGTTCCGCTACGGCGACATCGTCATCCACGACGCCACGATTCGCCTGCGTGGTAACCCGGAGTTCTGGGACCCGCTCCCCGACGACAAGCTGCAGTTCCAGATCGACTTCGATCAGAACGACGAAGATGGTCACTTCTTGGGCCTCAAGAAGCTGGCCTTCGACGCGGCCACGGCGAACCGCAGCATGCTGCGCGATCGCCTGGCGCTCTCGGTCCTGCGCGACGTGGGCATCACGGCGACATGCGCCAATCATGCCAAGCTCTACATCAACGGCGAGTACTACGGCGTGTTCACGAACCTGGAGAAGCTCGACGAGGTGTTCTTGGAGCGAGCCTTCGAGGACCCGACCGGCGATCTGTGGAAGCGAGCCAACTGGACGCTGAAGACCAACCTGGACACCTCGGACGCGGACCGGCTCGAGGACCTGAACGACGCCGACTCGATCGCCGAGCTGGAGGACTACCTCGATCTCGAGCAGACCCTGCTGGTGTACGCGGCGGGCGCGGTGCTCCCGGACTCGGACGGGCCGTGGGCCGGCGGGCTCAACTTCTACCTCTACGACGAGCCAATCAGCGGCAAATTCATGATGCTGCCTTGGGACCTCGACGGCTCCTTCGATCGCTTCGACGGCCCGCCGGGGAGCGACTTCCCGAACAACCCGGATCCCGTAGTGTGGGAGAAGAAGAAGACCCACGGGCGGCCCTGGTACGACATGGCCCTGCAAGACCCGGAGTGGTTCGACTACTACATCGAGCAGATCGAGTACGTGGTCGACGATGGTTACGATCCCGACGACTTGCAGGATCGCATCGAGGAGTGGACGGAGCAAATCGAGGACGCCGTGCTCGACGACCCCAACAAGCCGTTCAGCAACGCCGTCTACTATGAAGAGGTCGACGATCTGCACGACTTCGTCGAGGACCGGTACGACTTCCTGGTCGAGTGGCTGAGCTGCTGGGAGAGCGGCGGCATCGCCGACATCGAGGGGTACTGCGTGACGCCCTAGCAGGCCATGAGTGGGCGGTGCTCGGGCGGCTGGCTGGATGTCGACTAGTGAAGGAGACTCCAGCCATGCCCGAGCCGCCGCAGCTGCCCGATCCCGAGCTCCTCCTCGAGCTGGTGCGGACGCCGATGCCCTTCGGCAAGTATGCGGGCCGGGTGCTGATCGACCTGCCCGAGCCCTACCTGCTGTGGTTCGCCAACAAGGGCTTTCCTCGCGGCCGGCTCGGGGAGTTGCTCGCGTTGACGCTCGAGATCAAGCGCAACGGGCTCGAGGGGTTGCTTCGACCCTTGCGAGGACCGAATCGCTGACTCGGGACACTAACACCCACCGGCGCTTTCGCCGAAAGTTCGTCCGGGATCGGAGCCGCGATTATGGTCGCGCTCGCTCATGCCGCTGGCGCTCGTGCAAGTCGACGGTTTGTTCACGCTCGGTCTGTTGCTGCTAGCGACCTTCATTGGGGTCGCATGGCTGACTCGACGACTGCGGGGCGGTGGCGCTGGCTCGCGCCGTCAGAGCGTGGTGCTGACCGGTCAGCACGCGCTGCACGTGGTCGAGCTGGATGGCGAGCGGCTGCTGATCGGCACGGGGCCGAGCGGATCGCCGCGGCTGCTCGCTCGGATGCCGAAGCTGGAGAGCCCGGCCGAGGCATCCGGTCCGCAGGGCATCGGCGGCCCCTCCGGTCTGCAGGGCTGGTTGGGCGAGCTGGCTCGCGCGAGGCTCGGAGGCGGGCGTGGGCGCTGAGCTGCCGTCGCACCTCGCTGGGTGGTTGCTGCTCGCCGCGCTGCCGCTGCTGCTCGCCGCCTGCACGGCCTTCACCAAGATCGCGATCGTGCTCGCGGCGCTGCGCACCGGGCTGGGGGCGGATCGACTGCTGCCCTTCGGCTCGATGCTGGCGCTGACGCTCGTGCTCACGGCCTTGGCGATGGCGCCGGTCAGCGACGCGCTGCTGCTCGCGCTGGCCGAGCAAGGCGGGGCCGCGGGGCTGCTCGAGCGGCCGGCCTCGGCTTGGCTCGACGCCCTGGCTCCCTTGAGCGAGTTCATGCGCATGCACGCGAGCGAGGACGACCGCTTGCTGTTCGCCGAGCTGGCCGGGCGATCGCCCGACGATCCGCTCGCGCTGGTGCCGGCGTTCATGATCGCCGAGCTCGGGCGCGGGCTCGAACTGGCGGTGTTGGTCCTCTTACCCTTCGTGGTCATCGACTTGATCTGCGCCGAGCTCCTGGCCCTGCTCGGGCTCGGGCAGACACCGACCAGCGTGATCGCGTTACCGGCCAAGCTGCTGATCTTCGTGGCCGCCGAGGGCTGGCAGACGATCGTGATCGGGCTGATCGAGAGCTATCGATGAACGAGCTGGTCGAGCTGGCGACGCGCGAGGGGCTCGGGCTGACGCTCTCGCTGATCTTGCCGCTCTTGGGCGTGGCCGCGCTGGCGGGGGTGCTCGCGGCGTGGCTGAGCGCCAGCTTGGGTCTGCGCGACGCCGGGCTCGTGCAGATCGTCCGGGCGCTGGCGCTGCTGCTCGCGCTGGCGCTGCTGCTCGATCGCCTGACCGCCCGCACGACCGACTATGCGATCGCGTGGTGGGGGGCGCTGGGGGATCTGCACCGAGCCGGCGCGGAGCCGGACGAGCCATGAGCGAGTGGCTGTGGCCGCTCGCGCTCGCGCTCGTACGGGTGTGGTCGCTGCTGCGCGTGCAAGCGAGCTGGCGGGCGCTGCTTGGGCGGCTGTGGGAGCCGATCGCGGCCGCGCTCGCGCTGAGCGTGGCCGCGGCGATGTTGCTCGCCGGTCGGCTCGCGTGGGCGCCGACGCCCGAGCACTGGATCGCGGCGGTCGAGCTGCTCGCGCTCGAGTTCTTGCTCGGCGGCGTGATCGGCCAGCTCGCGGCGCTGCCTGGCTGGGCGTTGGTTGGCGCGGCGCAGACCAGCGAGCAGGCGCTCGGCTACGTCGACGAGCCCGACCGACCCGGCAGCCTGCGCGCGCTGATCGTGGCGCTCGCGCTCGCCAGCGGGCTCGGGCTCGGGCTGCATCGTCCCTTGATCGCCGGGCTGTGGCGGACGGTCGAGCGGCTCCCGCTCGGCGAGCCGCTCGCGTGGCTGCCCGAGCTCGAGCGCGTCGCGGTCGAGCTGCCGACGATGTTGGTCGAGCTGACCACGCTGGCGCTGGCTCTCGCGACGCCGGTGCTCTTGGTTCACGCGGTGGTCACGATCTCGATCGGCTCGCTCGCGCGTGGTCCGGACCCGGCCGAGGCCTTGCTCGCGAGCGTCGTTCCGGGGCTGCGCTTCGCGGCGGCACTGCTGGCGCTCGGGGCATCGTGGTCGGTCTACGGCGACGCCTGGGCCCGCGGGCTCGGGTGAGTTCGAATGAGACAGCAGGGGCGTGCTTGCGGCAGACTGAGCGCGTGCGAGGCCGCAACCGAGCGCGAGCGATGCGGTCGGGTCGAGCTGTGTACCTGCTCGGGTTGCTCGGCGCGAGCTCGGCGTGCACGCGCGAGCCAGAGCTCGCGCCGCTCGATCGGCTCGAGCTGCCGACTGGCCTCGCGCTGGATCCCACGGGCGAGTGGCTGTTCGTGACCAAGGGCAACTGGGATCGCAGCCGCGACGCCAGCGGGCTGGTGGCGCTCGAGCTCGATCGGCTGGACGCGGGCTCGAGCGCGCCGCGGCCAGCCAACGCGGAGCTCGACCGCGAGCACCCTTGTCGCGTGCACGCCGAGGATCCGCGGATCGAGTGCGATCCGAGCTTGCTGCTCGCGCAGGCGAGCGATGGCAGCACCGGGGTCCGCTTGCCCTCGGGCGCGGGCAACATCGCGATTGATCGGCCGAGCGGCGAGCAAGGTCCGCTGCGGCTGCTGATCCCCACGCGCCACCAGCCGGGCGTCACTTGGGTCGACGTGTTCGGACCGGGCTTCGGCGGCGAGCCGGGCACGCCGCTGCGCTTCGAGTGTGGCCAAGCCGACGATCCCGAGCGCCGCTGCGGACGAAGCTCGCGCGTGTCCGTCGGCGGTGATCCTGGCCGGCTGAACGTCGACACGCAGGGGTTTCGCTTCGCTTACCTGCCGCACCTGATCGGTCGTCGCCTGACCTTGCTGACCCTCGAGGGCGAGCCGCAGGTGGCCGACGTCGAGCCGGAGTTCTTCCGTCTGGACGAGCTGTTCGACAGCGAGCTCGGAGGCGGCTTCGCGGTGCTGCAGCGGCCCTGCTCGCCGGACAACGCGACCGAGACCTCGCTCGAGTGCGCGCGGCCGTTCGTGCTCGCCAGCCAGCGCTTCTGGCCGGGCATGCGCGAGTTCACGGTCGCGCCGGGGCTCGACGTGCTGATCCCTGGCGACGAAGCGCAGGTGCTCACGAGCAACATCGAGGCGAGCGAGCCCAAGCCGCTGATGGGCGGGCTGGCGTTCGAGGATCCAGATCGCGGCGAGCGTCTGCTCGTCGTGCACACGACCCCGCCCGCGCTCAGCCGCCTCGACACGAGCCTCGACGAGAGCGGCCGACCCGAGCTCGCGGTGCTCGACACGATCCCGCTGTGTGGCAACCCCAACGTGATCGTGGTCCATCGGCCCGAGGCGGCGCCGCGCTTGGCGTTGATCTCGTGCTACGGAGACGACTCGATCGCGGTGGTCGACCTGGGGATCTTCGCGATCGTAGCGACGATCACGGTCGGTGACGGCCCCAACGAGCTGGTGCTCGATGTCGCGGCCGGGCACGAGCGGCTGTTCGTCGCGAACACGGCGGAGAGCTCGATCTCGGTGATCGAGCTGTCCGCCCTGTCACCCGAGTACCTGCGGGAGATCGCGACCTTGGGCCTCGATACGCCCAGCCGGTCGCCCGCGAGCGAGTGAGAGCTCAGCCAGCGCCGCAAAAGCCTGCGTCTTCCTGGTCGAGGATCCCGAGCGTGTAACAGACCGGCTCGGCTCCGATGCAGGGCAGCTCGAGCGAGTCGCAAGCGAAGGTGCAGCACTTCGCTGCGCCGTCGAGGCAGCCGAGCGAGTGCAGGGCCGCCTCGGTGCAGAGCAAGCCCGCGAGGCACTCGCTGTCCTGCGTGCAGCCGGTACCTTCGGCCGCGACGCCGGGGTTGCTCGTGCACGCGACGTTCTGACCCTCGGGATCGACCACGCGGTTGCACGCCTCGCCGGGGAAGTTGCAGTCCTGCAGCGAGAGCTGACAGCCCTCGAGGCACACGCCCCAGGTCGCATCGACGAGCGCGCAGACGCTCTCGTTCGGGCAGCCGCCTGGGGCGTCCGGATCGGTCAAGGTCGAAGAGCAGACGCTGCGACAGCGGCCTTCGGCACACGAGAGCCCTGGCGCGCATTCGTCGGTGCCTCCGCGCGAGAGGCAGGGATCTCCGAGCGTGGCTTCGCCGAGCGCGGGCACACACTCGCGGGTGCTCGGATCGCAGCTCATCGCGGCACCACATTCGATCGCGGGATCGCCGAAGGGATCGCAGCCGGGCAGGTCGAGCTCCGAGCCCGTGTCCGATTCGTCACCAACTTCGTCACCGTCCCCGCCACCTACCGATTGCACGGGCTCGGTCTCGCCGGGCGGTACCGGATCGAAGCGCGGATCCTCGCTGCAGGCACCAATCGTCACGAGCAGGAGCGCGGCTGCGACGGACTCGAAGACTCGGTGAAGCGATCGCGAGGATGGGGCCATGAGGCAGCGATCATGGCAGCGAGCAGGTCTGCAGCCATCGACTTCGAGGCAGGAGCCCGGAGATCCCGGCCTCGCCCTGCGAGGGGGCAGGAGCCCATGCTGTGAGCCCACTCAATCCTTCTGGCGAAGGATCCCCACGTGCGAGCGGTCGAGTTCGAGCATCGAGCGGTGCGACTGTGCTCGTGAAGAGCGCGAGCAGACGTCGGTCCGCGAGGATTCGGCGAAGTGCGCACGCCGATGCACGGCAAGCCGCTGCATCGGTAGGGCACTTGGGTGGTGAACCACGAAATTCGCCACCCTCGATCCATGCCCTCGACCACTGGCATGCGGGGACGAGTTACCCGACAATCCCCCAGCCCACGGGAACCTGACTCAGCCGCCACGGCTGACAGCTGACACCGCGCCCCGCTGCCCATCGGCCCCGATGACGCCTAGCGGAGTTGCAACCTACCTACGGAGACCACACGTGAAACGTCTATTGGGATCATCTTGGAAACGCATCGGCCTTCAGGTCGGCCTGCTCGCTGGCATCGGACTCGCGTTCGCGCTCGGCACTCACGAGGAGCCGGCGGTCGCCGGTGGCAATGACTGCCCCTCGGAGGACGAGTGCACGTTCAAGAAGCCGAACGTCATGATCATCATGGACTACTCGACGTCCATGAACAACATCTGGGACATGCAGAACCAGCTCACTCGTTGGGAAGTGACGGTTGCTGCGGTTCAGCAGATCACCCAGCCGGGCAGCTTCCTGAGCCAGAACACCCACCTCGCTCTGATGCGCTTCGGTCACGACCCCGCCGCGGCGTCGATGGGCACGCAGATCCCGGGCGACACCTCGGGCATCGTCGACGGCCAGAAGCTCGACATCCCCTGGTACGACGCGAACAACGATCCCTGGGCCGAGTGTAACGGCGCGGCGATCGTCGACGCCCTCAACACCATCCCGGCGCCGATGATGGGCAACCTGACCGGCATCGGCACCTGGACCAAGGGCGCGCTCGACTACGCCTCGACCCTGATCACCCAGGCCAAGGCCGACCACCCCGAGGACATGGATCAGCGCGCCTACCTCAACGTGCTGCTGACCGACGGTGCGTGGACCGGCATCGACGGCACCACGCCGCTCGCTCCGGCCGCTCAGAACCCGGCCATCACCGCGGCCGACCTGTTCGACAACCAGAACATCCAGACCTTCGTCGTCGCCGTCGCCGGTGACGCGGCGGCCGAGATGGCGGCCGACAGCACCGCTGCTGCCGGTGGTACTGGTCAGGCGATCGACGGCAACACCCCGGCCGAGCTCGAGACCGCGCTCGCCGGCGTCGTCCAGATGATCATCGACTCGGTCGTCGCGCCCGAGTGCGTCGGCGGTCTGCCCCGCATCATGGTGTTGCTCGACGCGTCGTCGTCGATGCTCAACATCG
>CBFGLP010000426.1:0-1746 GCA_965649595.1 uncultured Myxococcales bacterium
CCGAGTCAGCCCTCCAAGGGCTGAGCTACACGCCTGACTCCCGAGCTCCGGGGCCCCCGCCGGCCCCGGAGCCTCCTACCACTCCCCCCCGAGCTCGGCGGCAGGATCGACTATGGATATCTCCCTTGCGCTGCAACGCCACGTGCTGACCAAGCTTCGATCGGGTAGGCGGCCTCGTCACCGGCCCGCAGCAGAAGGGCGCGTCATCGCCTGGATCCTCGCGGGCGCCGTCGCGTCGCTCGCCACGCTCGCTCCCTCGCTCGCGCACGCTGGCCCGCGCGACGACATGAAGGCCGCCTACAACCAGGCGCTCGAGCAGGCCAACAACCTCGAGCTCGACGCCGCGCTCGCGACCATCAACTCGGCGATCAGCACCGCCGAGGGCGCGGGCGCAGGTCAGGATCCGGTGCTCGCGTCGCTCTACGTGATGCGCGCCGCGCTTACCTTCTCGAACGAGGGCAAGGGCGCCAAGGACCGCATCCTCGACGACCTCAAGCGCGCCGTGACGCTCAACTACTACGTGGTCGTGCCCGTCGACCTGCGCTCGGACGATCTGACCAAGTACCTCGAGCAGGCTCGCCAAGCCGTTGGCGCCGCGCCCTCTCAGCCGATCACCCTGACCCCGCCGCAGCAAGCCTGCGGTCAGCCCCTGATGATCGAAGCGCTGCTCGGGGTGCCCGACGGAGGTCAGGCGGCGCTCTATTGGCGCAAGGCCGGCTCCGGGGGCGAGTTCGTCGGCGCCGAGATGCCGGCGTTCTCCAACGTGGCCGAGGCGGTGATCCCCGCCGACCAGCACGCCGACGGGAGCATCGAGTACTTCGTCTACGCCTTCGACGCGTCGAACAACGCCGTCGCCAACCTCGGCACGCAAGACGCCCCGCTCGTGCTCGAGCAAAAGTGCGAGGCGCCCGAGCCCGAGCCCGAGCCCGTCGTCGAGCCCACCGAGACCGACGACAAGAAGCCCAAGAAGCCCAAGGGACCCAGCTCGCTGCCGCGGGTGTGGATCAACCTCGGCATTGGTACCGGCTTCGGCCTCGCGACGGGCGCGGCCGAGAACACCTTCCAGCAGTTCTTCCCACGTGGTGCCCAGGCCTACGGCGCGGCCGAAGCCGGCTGCGCGATCGCTCGCTGGGTCGCGGCCGACCGCGAGGTGACCGAGGTCCCCGGGGCCGAGCTCGCGGCCGCGTTCGATCAGTACGGCCCGCCCGGCCAGACCGCCGCGATGATGGCGTCCTTCGACGCCGAGGACTGCAACGAGCGCCACCCGGTATCGACTGGCATGGCGATCGCCCCCTTCCACATCGCCCCCGAGGTCGCGTTCCGGATCGGCAGCAAGGTCTCGCTCGGCCTCTACTCGCGCCTGCAGGTGGTGACCGGCGCCAAGATCTTCCGCGACGATCCGACCAAGGATCTCGAGAGCTCGTTCGTCGAGGACGTCCGCTCGTCCGCGCCGCAGGGCGTCAAGCAGCAGATCAAGTTCTCTTGGACGATCGGCGCCAAGTTCAAGTACTTCCTCGGCAAGGACGAGTGGAAGATGCGCCCCTACGTCGGCGCGTTCGCGGGCTACGGCACCACTCGCCTGCGCGTCGACATGGGCTTCGCCAACGACCGCAACGGCAACAGCGTGCCTGACAACCTCGAGATCGGCAGCGACACCGATCTGACCGGCTCCGGCTGCTACCCGGTTTGGCCCTACAACAACTCTTGCGACGACCCGGGAGCCAGCGGCAACCTGCTGGCCCAGAC
>CBFGLP010000427.1:0-9401 GCA_965649595.1 uncultured Myxococcales bacterium
CCCCGACCTGCCCGAGGCTGGGTTCTTGCGCGACGACGCCTCGTTGCTGGTGCTGCTGATCACCGACGAGGCCGACGGCTCGTTCCGGCCCGAGCACGAGGAGGCGGTCTTCAGCGCCGAGGGCGACAGGGTGTTCTGGACGGATCCCAGCGCTTCGTTCCCGACCAGCGCGGTGGCCTGGAACGCCGGTGTCGAGTGCTTCGGCGATCCGAGCGGCTACGACTCGTGCGAGCCGGTCGACAAGGACGTCAACGGCAACATCACCGAGGATCCCTCGGCGGCAGTGCTGCACCCGATCAGCCGCTACACCAGCTTGCTGCAGGGCCTCGAGGACGCGAAGAAGGATCTCAACCCCGATCAGGAGGTCATCGTCGGCTTGCTCGCCGGCGTCGCCGACGACGGCAGCGTCCACTACAGCGACGTGACCAACACCGATCCGGAGTTCCAGGACTCGTTCGGCATCGGGCCGGGCTGCACCGGAGCCCTCGACGTGACCGCTGTCCCGCCCGTTCGTATGCGGGTGGTCAGCGAGACCTTCACGCCGGGCAACATGTTCTCGATCTGCAACCCGAACTACACGGACGCCCTCCAGGCGATCGCCGACAAGATTCGCGAGCAGATCCAGCCGGCTTGCTACACGCAGTGCATCAAGGACACCGATCTCTCGACGCCCGACCTGATCGATGCCGAGTGCACGGTCGAGGAGAAGTCGCCCGGCAGCCAGGCCGTCCGCCTCGAGGAGTGCTTGCGCGACGGCAACGGTTACGTCTGGAACGACGCGACCAACGACTACACGATGCCCGCCGACGACGTGAACGTCTGCTACGCGCAGCTGACCGACATCTCCGGCGCGACCTCCGATCCCTACGACGACATGTCGATGGAGTGCTCGGCGGACAACTACAACCTCGAGTTCATCATCGCGCGGCGTCCTGGCTTCCCGGCCGTCGGTGGCACCTCGATCTCGGCCACCTGCTCGCTGTCCGACTTCCCGCAGGTCGACTGCCCGGACATCGGCGGATGATCGAAAGCCGCTCGGGCGGCGCACACGAAAAAGGCGGAGCCTCGCGGCTCCGCCTTTTTCGTTGGGTGAAGCTGGGAGGGGCGGATGCCCAAGCTCGAGCCCGACTGCGTGGTCGAGGAAAAATCGCCAGGGATCCCGGCGGTGGTCCTGCGGGAGTGCTTGCGCGACGCGCAGGGCCACTACGTCATCGACCCCGTGACGGCCGACTACGCGATGCCGGCGGCCGACGTCGACGTCTGTTTCGCGTACCGGGTCGACAGCGATGGCCAGCAGACACCCGATCCCAACGACGACATGTCGCCGAAGTGCGTGGCCTATCACTACAACCTCGAGTTTCGCATCGCTCGCCGGTTCGGTGTCCCGGCACCCGAAGGGACCGCGGTCACTGCCATCTGCGAAAACAGCGAGCTCCCGCAAATCGACTGCCCCTCGATCGGAGGTCCGGATTGACCCTCAGCGCGCGAGGAGCTCGTCGACCTCGGCGACCTTGTCGTGCATGGTCTGCTGCTTGTCCGTGCGCGTCGCCAGCTTGACCACGGTCGACATCCGCGGCACGCCCTGGTCGTGGAGCTGACGATGGATCCTCTCGACTAGCCGGAGGACCTGATCCATCGGCCCCTCGATGTTGGTGCCCCACGCGTGGAGGGTCACGGGCAGGCCGCTCTCGCGCAGGATCGCGTGGGCGCGAGCGATCGGCTCGTGCAGGTTGAGCTCGCCCGTGGTCGGGATGACACAGATGTCGGCGATGACGTGCATGTCGGTGGTTTGTGCCGCGCGGCAGCGCGGCGCAAGCCGAGCGGCACTACCAACGCACGCCCAGTCGCACACCCGCGCTCAGGTAGAGGGGGATCTGCGAGAGCGCCTGCAAGAGCGCGTGATAGCGGACGTGCAGACCGGCGACCCAGCGCTCGCCGAGCAGCACGTCGAGCGCGATGCCGGCGTGGACCTCCGGGAAGGGCGCTGGCTCGCAGAAATTGGCGGCCGAGCAGCGCAGCCCGAGATCGCAGACGTTGCCCGTCGCACACGGACCGCCCCACTGGCCTGGCTGCGCCCACGCGGGGCTGCGGACGAAGAGCAAGCCGGCTCCGACATCCACACGCGGCACGAAGCGGCCGATGTCGAGCGCATAGACGAGCGAGAGGCCAGTGTTGGTCGCCTGCAGCAAGCCTCGATGGGCGAGCAAGGTCAGCTCGCCGGTGTCGTCGCTGCTCTGCTGCTCGGGGACGGGATGGAGCGTGTGGCTGGCGGCGACTCGGACAAACAGCCAGCGGACGATCCGGAGGTCGAGCTCGAGCGCTACACCGGCGCCTCGGTAGGGCTTGGGTCCGCGACCGATGAAGGGCAGGTGCATCGCCGCGTAGCTCGGCACGAGCGTCAACTGCAGGCGATGGTCGTCGTCGAAGCCCCGCACGCTCGAGCGCTCGCGACCGACGCTCCACTGGCCGAGCTGGTTGTTGGGCGCGGGCAGGAAGGGGGTGTCGTCGGGGTCACGGGGAGGCGGCTGCTCGAAGGGATCGTCGCTCGGACCCTGGGCCTGCGGTTGCTGCGCTGACGCCGGTCCGGCGCTGGAGGCCAGCAGCACGAGGCCGTACGCCACGAGCGAGAGCCGACGGCGAGGGACAGGCACGGCGGCAGGATACCGGGGGACCGTCGATTCGGGGATTCGGGGATGGCCCGGGCGCCAGACGCTGCGCTTTGGCCCTCGCGGGCCCGGTGGACAGCGAACCAGCCGTCTTGTAGGAAGGCCTGCCGTGAGCGACGACCTCGACTTCATGCCCGTCGGCGGGGCGAAGCCCAAGCCTGCGAAGACCGAAGGTGGCGCGGGTCCGATCAAGGACGAGGCCAAGCCCAGCAAGCCGACCGGCAAGCAAGAGTCGGCGGCGAAGGGGCAAGAGGGGAGCTCGCCCGGCGAGACCGGCGAGCCGAGCGAGCGAGCCGAGCTGCCGACGTGGAATCGGGCTCGACGCAAGCGCAAGGCCAACGAGCGCGCAGAGCAGCAGGACGACGCGTTTCAGCGAGGCGTCCGCGAGGCGGGCCGACAGGTCATCGACTTCCCCAAGCTGGTCATCGGCGGGCTGGTCATAGCGATCGCCACCATCGCGATCGGGGTGACGCTCCTTCAGCGAAGCACCGAAGGGAATGCCACGGCCGCTCGGGCCTTGCACGGCGCGACCACGGCGATCGTTCGCGGCCAGGTGATCCCGGTCGAGGAGCAAGAGCCGCTGGCCGAGCAGATCAAGCGGGTCCGCTTCCCGATCTACGGCACCGAGGAAGAGCGTCAGCTGGCGATCGACGAGGCGCTCGGCGCCGCTCTCGAGAGCGGCCGACCGGGTGTCGAGCTCGACGCGACGATGGTTGCAGCCGCACAGAAGGTGCGCAGCGCCGAGTTCGACGCCGCGGTCGAGCTCTACGACACCTTCCTGAGCGAGGCCGACTCGGATCATCCGCTGCGCTTCTTGGCGCTCGAGGGCAAGGGCATCGCGCTCGAGGGCAAGCAGGACCTCGAAGGCGCGCTCGCGGTGTTCGAGCAGATCGCCCCGGAGCCGAGCGACTTCTATCGTCCGATGGCGCTCTATCACCGCGGACGCGTGCTCGAGTCGCTCGGCCGGACCGACGAGGCGCTCGCCATCTACCATCAGTTCTACGAGGAGTTCCCGCCGAGCAAGGAAGTCCTCGGCCTCCCCAAGGTCAAGGCGCGGCTCGAGAAGCTCGATCCGGACTTCGCGGCCAGCATGGAGCCCCCGCCCAGCCTCGACTCGTTCGATCCCCTCTCGCTGCCGCCGAGCCCATGACTGGCAGCCACGGGATCGAGCGCGGAGGAGCGCGGGCGAGCCTAGCCGCGGCGCTGGTGGTCTCGCTCGCGGGCGGCTGCGTTGCTGCGCCCGCCCAAAAGACCTTGCTCGTGCACGAGGACGAAGCCGCGGCCCCGCGAGCGATCTGGGAGCTCGTGTTCGTCCGCGAGTTCACGGTCCCCGAGAACTATCGCTACCAGACCGAAGAATTCGCCTCGGTCGCCGCCGATCCCTCGCGTGGGTTGATCTACGTGGGCAGCCGCGACGGCACCTTGCTCGCGCTCGATGATCGGCGCGGCGAGGTCGTGTGGGAGCTCGATCTCGGCGGTGGCGTCAGCAGCACCCCGGTGCTGGTCGTCGTCGATCTCGAGCTGCCGCAGGTCCGAGTCGCCGCGCCGAACGAGCAGCCTGACTGGATGCTCGTCGGGACCGATGATGGCGCGATGGTGGCCCTCGACCTGACCACCCGCGAGACTCGCTGGCGCTATCGAACCGGCGGGGTGATCCGCAACCCCGCGGTGCCCGGCGAGGGCGTGGTCCACTTCGTCAACTCGCGCGACCAGATCTACACGGTCGACGTGAGCGACGGCGAGTGGGTGTGGGAGTACGCCGGCACCTTCCAAAAAGACTTCACCGTCCAGGGTCGAGCGGGCCTCGCCTTGCTGCCCTCCGACGTGGCCGCCGAGACTGGGCGTGACGCGATGCTGTTCACCGGCTTCGGCGATGGCCGGGTGGCCGCGCTCGACGCGACCAGCGGCGCGGTGCTGTGGGTCGAGCCGCTCGCGCCCGGTGACGAGGACACCTTCGTCGACGTCGACACCACGCCGGTGGTGCGACCCGAACGCGGCGAGGTGATCGTCGCCAACCAAGCAAGCGGGGTGTTCTCGCTCTCGATCGAAGACGGTGCCCGCCGCTGGAACATCCCGATGCGGGGCGTCGGCTCGCTGGTCGAGGGCCCCGGCGGCTCGTTGCTCGCGGCCAGCTCGCTCGAGGGCATGTACGCGATCGAGGTCGACGGACGGATCCGCTGGCGGCGGCAGCTCGACCCTGGCGCGCTCGCGCGTCCGCTCGTGGTCGGTAACACCGTCGTGCTCGCCCACTCGGACGTCGGGCTCTTGGTGTTCGCGGCTGGTGACGGGGAGCTGCTCGGGCGCTTCGACAACGGCAGCGGCAGCTCGGCCGCGCCGGTGTTCGATCCGGTGCTCGAGCGCGTGTACGCGACCTCCGATCGCGGGCAGGTCTACGCGCTCTCGTTCGCGCCCGAGTAGCCGCCTGCGCGGTGCTCTAGGGCGTGGGGGCGGGTGCAGGCGTGGGCGCGAGCGGGGCGGGGCGGGTCAGCGCCCTGACCAGCACCGGCTGCTCACCGATCACCACCGTCAAGCTCTCGGGCAAGAGCGCGAGGCTGGCCGCGGGCCAGTCGCGACCGACGTGGTCGACTCGCAGCTGCGTCGCTCGGACAGGCGACGATCCGTCGCGTTGCTCGAGCAGCACGAACACGACCTCGCCGGGCTCGCGGTGGCTCTCGAGCAGCGCGAAGCGGCCCGAGCCGTGGTCGCGCACCCAGGCTGCGAGCGGTACGACCTGATAGCTGGGTAACCAGCCAGCCTTGAAGCGATCGCCCACCCGTACGAGCACCTGAGCCCAACGAAGGCAGGCCTCGCCGCTCGCGCTCGCCTCGCAGCGATCCAGCAGACCGATCTGCCACAGGTCGTGAGTCGCTTCGACCTCGAGGTAGCGCTCGCTCGCGGGCGGGAGCTTGGCGGACGGAGCCGCGAAGAGCGGCGCACGACCGACCGCGAGCATTGCGGGTCGCCAGTCCGCGTTCGCGGGCGTCGGCAGCAGGGCTGCGGACGGCCACGCGAGCTCGCGGGTGCCACCGGTCTCGGAGCCCGCCGTGACCACGAGCGCCGTGAGCACGACCTGGTGGTCGCGCAGCAAGGTACCTCCGGGGATCGCCACTTCACCTTCGGCCATCGCCTGTGCGCCCGGGAACCCGACCGCACCGCGATCGAACGCGTGCCTAGCCACCCATGCGAGCGCTTGCTCGAGCGTGTCCACGCGACCGACCAGCTCGCCCGGCGGAGGATGCCCGCCGCGTGGCAACCCGGGGCTCACGTCGCCGTCGGCCAGCGATGCCGCTGCCTTGACCTGTGCGCCGCGAGGACCGAGCAGCTCGACGCCCAACCAAAAGCCTCCGACCTCGTCGAGGATCGTCGGTGCTTCGGCGACCTCCAGTGGATCGGCTTCGCTCGGCGAGCTCGTGTCGGTGCCCGTCGAGTCGCTGGCGGACGGAGCTCCGGTCGCAGCGTCATCGACGGGTGGCTCGGGTGGCCCCGCCAAGCTGGCCGGGGCCACGACGAGGAGGGTTAGCAGAGCGGCCAACCCAGCTCGAGCTCGCCGTGCGAGAGGGGACGAACGACGCACGAGCACTAGTCGTTGTCGTCGTTGTCGTCGCCGTCGTCGTCGTCGAGCTCGTCGTCGAGCTCGTTGTCCGGGGCTGGCTCGTCGTCTTCTTCGGGCTCGTCGTCTTCTTCGGTCTGGCCGTTGTCGAGCGCCTCTTGGATGTCGGTCTCGGCCGCGACCTCGGTCAGCTCGGCACCGCTCGCGGTCTCGACGTCGGCCTGGGCTGGCTCGGCGTCCTCGCGTCCTTCGATGTCGGTCAGCTCGGCCTCGTCGGAGGTCTCGGATGCTTCCTCCTCTGCGATGGTGATCTCGTCGGCACCGGCCTGGTCGTCGTCGGACTCGCTCGCGTCGGCTTCGATCGCCGTGGACCCCTCGTCGTCGCTCGATGCCTCGCTCGCTTCGGTCTCGCCCTGCTCGAGGTCGGCCTGGATGTCCGCCAGCACCTGCGCAGCGTGTCCAGCCGCCTGCCGGACGGTGTAGCGGTGCTCGATGGTGCCGTCGGGTCCGACCACGAAGGTCGTGCGGATCATGCCGACGACCGGCTTGCCGTACATGAGCTTGGTCCCCCAAGCGCCGAACGCCTGCGCCACCTCGCGCTCGGGATCCGAGAGCAGCACGACCGAGAGGGCTTGCTTCTCGCGGAACTTGGCGTGGGAGTCGATGCTGTCGGTGCTCACGCCGATCACCGGCACGCCGAGCTCTTCGAAGTTGGACGCGAGCTCGCTGAACTCCTTGGCCTCGATCGTGCAACCCGAGGTGTTGTCGCGCGGATAGAAGTAGAGGACGAAGCGCCGTCCGGCCAAGCCTTCGAGCGAGTAGCGGTTGCCGTCGTCGGCTGCGAGATCGAACGCGGGCGCCCGATCGCCGACCGTCGGCCCGTTCACGCTCGGCTTCGACGGGGTAGCTTTCTTGGCGCTCCTCTTGGCAGCCTTGTTGCCGACCTTCTTGCCAGCCTTCTTGCTCGCTTTCTTGGCGGCCTTGTTGCCGACCTTCTTGCTCGCTTTCTTGCCGACCTTCTTGGCAGCTTTCTTGCCGACCTTCTTGCCTGCCTTCTTCTTGGCGGCCTTCTTGCTCGCCGGCTTCTTCTTGGCGGCTTTCTTGGCGGCCTTCTTGCCTGCCTTCTTGCCTGCCTTCTTCACCGGCTTGTTCTTGCCGGCCTTCTTGCTCGCCTTCTTCTTGCTCGCGGTGGTCTTGGCCATGAAAGGGGCTCCTCGGGCCCGGCGAGTCTAGAGCCCCGACGGCTTCGTTTCCACGTTGCATCGCGTGGTCGGTGACGTTGCATCGCTGTTGGCTCGTCCGTAGCGATCGCTCGGGCTTCGATGCAGCTCGGGGTGCATGGCCGTGCACGCCGGGGGCCCCCGCGACCCATGAAACGGGCGCTTTTCCCCGAGGCCCCTCCGCAGCGCCGAGGACGTCGGTGCAGCCGTTCGTCCCAGGCCGACCTCCCTCCACTCGGGACGTACCCTCAGGACGCGCTTGCTCGACTCGTCGCGTGATCGCTAAAGTGCTGTCGGGTGCCTCGCCCCCCGCAAGGTGCGCGCAGGTCCTGCCGGAACCAGCTTGTCATCCCGCGGGCTGACAAGGCACAGTCAGCCCCTCGGCTGCAAAGGACACTCGATGATGGCTCGCTCGCACAATCGCCGCCCCAGCCTGGTCCTGCTCTTCGCGCTCGTGTTGCCTGCCTGTACTGGTGGCCAACCCAGCGCCGCTGAAGCCCTGCGCAAGGCCGGTGAAGAGGAGGCGCCCACGAAGAAGGCCGATGACGGCGAGAAGAAGCCGCTCCCGACCGCCGAGCTCCCACCACCTAGTGATGAAGAGCTGGCCGCGTGGAACCGCAAGGATCCCGAGGGCGAGAAGCACCTCTACAAGTGGGATAAGCAGAACGCGAAGAAGATGCAGGGCTACTGGAAGGACCTGCAGTGCTTCCGCGAGAAGGTCAAGACCGAGGGCGACAAGGCGATCGGTGCCGAGCCCGGCGGCGTCGAGCAAGAGCAGTGGGAGCAGTTCAAGGCCGCCTACATCCCCCACTTCAATGGGTGGCAGCAGCGCCTCTTCGCTGCGGAAGGTCAGGAGATCCTGACCAAGTCGAAGTACATCGGGAACATCCTCGAGGCGCACGAGCTGGTCATGAACGGCTACCCGACCGCCTACAACGACGCCGACGCGATGGAGATCAAGCGTCAGGACGCGCTGTGGACCGTCGTCGAGAACAAGGTCTACGACTACTCCGAGAAGATCGGCGCGAAGATGGACAAGCCCGATCTGACCGATCCGAAGGTCAAGGAGAAGTGGGACAAGTACTGCACCGAGGCCCTCAAGCCCCCCAAGAAGGGCAAGAAGTAGCAGCCTCGATCGGGGTCCACACATAGGAAGCCCGCCAGCCCCCCTCGGGGGCCAGACGAGCCCATGCGAACCCGAAACCAGACAACCACAAACGCGAAGCGGGTCGCACAGCGACCTCGCGGTCGCGCAGCGACCGTGCGTGGCTGAGTCTCCGTCGCCTGCGGGGGGGCTAATCAAGCTCGTCGAGCTCGTCCTCCAGTCGGTCGAGCTCTTCTCGTTTGACGCCCGCGAGCGGGAGCGCGGCCGCTCCAGCCAGCCCGGCACCCGCCACGTCGACGCTGGCTCCCGCGGCGGACGTGGGCCGCAGCCAGCGGCGGGCGAACACCACGATGACGATCAGCGCCACGAGGGCGCTGCCGATGATCGCGATGAACACCGCGTCGTTGCGTGTCTCGCCCATGGTGTCCTCGCCGAAGCGCTGGACCAAGATCGCCTCGATCTCGGTCCGATCCTTGCCCTGCATCGCCAGCGTGAGGATGTCGTCCTCGAGCTCCCGCGCCGCCTCGGACGGACAGCTCGAGATCGTCCGGCCGGGGCAGTAGGGCGAGGGCAGCTCGCGGGCCAGATCCTGGGCGAGCTGCTCGGCTTGGGGCTCCGGCGCGGGGCTGGACATCGGGCCTAATTACAAACTTGGGCCTTGTCCCCGCAACAGTCGCCGTACTGCGCACACTGGGCGTCGCACCAGCACCCGCTGGGGGCCTTGCCACCGCACGACCCGGTGCAGCTCGCCGCCGGCTGGCACTGCGCGAGGTAATCGCCGCAGCAGTCGCCGTACTGGGAGCACTGAGCGTCGCACCAGCAACCGTCGGCCTCGCCGCCGCAGCTGCCCGCGCACGAGT
>CBFGLP010000428.1:0-9718 GCA_965649595.1 uncultured Myxococcales bacterium
TGGACGGGGTCGCGACCTTCCAGGCGTTGGCGAACCGCGAGGACACGCGCGAGATTCCGGTCATCTTCATGACCGCGCGCGTGCAGAGCCAGGAGCGCGAGCGTTACGTGGGGCTCGGCGCGGCGGGGGTCATCGCCAAGCCCTTCGATCCGATGCGGCTGCCGCAGGAGATCCAAGACATCCTCGAGCAGCCGCCCGAGCAGCGCGGACGCAACCAGCTCGAGCTCTTGCGCCGACGCTACGCTGAGACCCTCGGCAGCAAGATCGAGGGGCTCCGCGCCGCGCTCGACTACGTCCGCGCGGCGGAGCCGGACAAGCGCGAGGGTGCGATCGAGGCGGCCTATCGGATCGCACACAACCTGCACGGGACCGCCGGCACCTACGGCCATCCGAACGTGTCCCGGACGATGGCGTCGATCGAGATGGCGCTCGAGCGGCTGGGCAACAGCGAGACCGATGAGCAGCGCGAGGAGTGCTGGCGGCTGATCGAGGTCTCGCTCGATCGCGCGACCCGGCCCGACGGGGAGTAGCGGCTGGCGGCGACGGGGGACGCTTGGCGCCGGGCGGCGCGTGCACGCAGGATCGCTCGTGCATTCGCGGACCGGCTTGCATACCGTCGGGTCGATGCTCCGCAGAATGCTCCGCCCCTGGCTGCTCGCCCCGGTCGCGCTGGTTCTCTCGGCCTGCATTCACGCTCGCGCCCCGATCGCCGACGAGCTCGCGCCGCTCGACGCCCGAGCGGCGCGCGAGCGGGCGCAGCTGCGCTACATCGGCGCGTTCGGTGAGCTCGCGGATACACCCACCCAGGCGATCGAGCGGCAACGCGAAGCAGCTCGCGTGGCGCTGCGGCTCGGCAACCGCGACGAAGCAGCGGCGCTCGCCCGCGAGCAGCTCGACATGGGCCGCGGGCTCGCCCTGGTCGCACAGCTGCTCGACGATCCGAGGCTCGAGCGCGAGGCTGCGGCGACGCTCGATGACGCGGCCGTGTTTGCGATCGATCTCGGCGACGAGCTGCTCGACGCCCGGCTGGTGTTGGAGGCCGCCCAGTTCCTGCGCAAGCCCAGCTCGCGCCGCAAGCCGATCGAGCGGGCGCTGACCTTCGCGCGCGACGTCGATCTCAGCTACGGCTACGAGCGGCTGTGGTCGAGCTTCGAGCGCTCGCCGGCCCAGCTGGCGGCCTTGCAGCGGCTGCGCTGGCGCGGGCACCCGAGCGCGGGGCTGCCGGTTCGAGCGTCGCGCCTGGCTCCCGACGAGCTCGCGGATCTCGGCGCCGAGGCGACCGATCTGATCCGCTATGAGATCGATCGAGCCGCCCGCGAGGACCGGCTCGATGATCTCGCGATCTGGACCGACGCGATGCTCGAGGCCGATCCGCTCGACCTCACCGCGCGCATGATCGCGGTCGTGCTCGCGGCGGTGCAGCGGCGCGAGCTCGTGCGCGACGACCTGCTGCTGCCCGACCTCGCGCCTTCGGGCGGCGCCGATCCGCTCGGCTCCCACGCCCGTCAGCTGCTGCGCCAGCGCGAGGCCCCGAACAGCCGCGCGCTGACGCTCGCTCGCGCGAGCATGATGATCCTCGACGGCACGTTCGGCGACGCGGCCGAGCTGATCGAGCAGCTCGAGCCCGGCGGCAGCGAGGACGAGCAGGCGCTGGCCGAGCAGATCGCCGTGCTCGCGCGGCTGGAGTCGGGCTCCGAAGACGGGCGGCGAGCCTTCGCGCGCTGGTCGAAGCGGAACCACGCCGACCGCTCGCCCTGGGTTCAGGAGCTGCTCGGCTTCTACGCGGTCGAGCGGGCGCCCGCGAGCTACCAGGCGCTCGCCCGCGAGGCCGCGCAGGCGCGAGTGCTCGACCACCACGGACGCGAGCTGCCGTGGACCGACTTCGAGGCGCTCGAGCACACGGCCCTCGATCCCGACGTCCGCAAGCCCGCGCGCGAGCAGGCGCTGGCGGCCGTCAGCGCCCACTCGCCGCAGCGCGGCGCGATGCTGGCCGTCTGTCGCGAGCGCAAGCTCAGCGGCGACGACTGCCGCGATCTGGTCGGTGAGCTGAGCAAGCTCGAGCACGCCAGCCCCGAGTACCTCTCCGGTCTCGACGCGCTCGGCCGCTCGGCCAACGCCCGGGCCGAGTGGTTCGCCGCGATCCCCTGGCTCGACAGCGAGCAGATGGGACCCGCGCTCGCGCGCTCGAGCGCGTACGAGGGCACGCGCTTGGCCGCGACGACCGACTTCCAGACCGCGGCGGTGTTCGCCGAGCTGGCGGCCAATCGCCCGGACCTCGCCCGCGCGCGGCTCGAGGCCCATCACTCGCTGCTGCGACCCGAGACGCTGGCGGTCGCCCACATGGCGCTGCTCGACGTCGAGCAAGGGCTCGTCGAGCCCGAGCAGCTCGGCCAGCTCCTGCTCGAGCTGCCGAGCGCCGACGTCGAGGCGGCGTGGATGAGCGCGCGCTGGTTGCCCGGTGATCCATCGATGGTCGGGGAGCTGTTCCCCGGGCGCTCGCGCCTCGCAACCTTCGCGCGTGGGCTCGCGCTCGCGCGCATGGGGGCGTGGCGCAGCGGCGCTGCCGAGCTGCTGCTGACGCTCGAGATGCTCGATCCGATTCGCCGCTCCGCTGGCGAGGGGCGCGAGCAGGGCTCGACCACGGCCGGCGCGGAGTGGATGCAGATCATCGTCGCCGGTCGACTCGCGCTCGCGGCCGAGCTGGCCGACGAGGCCACGCTGCGCGACGCGGCGGTCGATCGCCTGACGCAGCTCCACCCGAGCTCGTTCGTGATCCCCTATATCGGCGCGCGAGCAGCCGAACGTGACGGCCGCACGAGCGAGGCTCACCGCCTCTACATGGCCGCGCTGCTCCGTCGGCCGCGAGCCGAGGTCGCGCTCGACGGGCTCCTGCGCACGCTCCCGCTCGCCCAGCGCAGCGCCGAGCGTGTCCGTGATGCGCTGCTCTTGTTCCCCGACGCGGGCGTGCACTGGCAGGCGGGCGAGCTGCTCGACATGCTCGCCGACGACGAGATCGATGGACCGATGCTCGCCGCGCTCTGGCTCGCGCGCGACGACGGCGACGCAGCGCTGGCCCTCGGCGAGATCGCGGCCCGCTGGCGCACGACCGGCCAGGCGGGGCTCGAGCGCCTGCTCGAGCTGCTCGAGCAGGCCGAGCGCCCCGATCGAGTCTTCCCGATCGCCGCTCGCACGCTCGCGTGGCTGGGCGCGCTGCCAGCCGACGTTCGCGTGCAGCGACGCGACCTCGAGCTGTGGTTGACCTTGCTGCTCGGCCGCGAACGCGAGCTCGAGGCGTTGGCCCACGCCCGCCCGCTCGCGCAAGGGCTGCCCGAGCCGAGCTGGCCGACCCACGCCTCGCTGCTGCTCGCCGAGGCCCGCCGGGCCGGAGCGCTCGACGACGCACGCATGTGGGAGCTCGTCCGCCGCGAGATGTGGGGGGAGGCGGCCTCGAGCCCGCTCTCGCTCGATCAGCTGATCGCCAGCGCCGAGCCGGCCCCTGCCCCTGCGACGCCGCCCGCCGATCCATCGCTCGCCCAGCTCGAGTGCATGCACCGACTCCAGCGCGAGGACTTCGACTACGCGGCCGCGCACTGTGTGCCGCTCTGGCAGCAGCTCGGCGGCAGCCGCTTCCTAGCGATCGACTTCGCCTATCTCGCGCTCAACCAACCCGAGCTGCTGCGCGCTGGCGGGCTCGAGCCGAGCGCGGTGTTCGAGGTCGCCTCGGGTCTGCCCGATCTGCGCGACGAGCCGGTCTGGCTGCTCAACCACTCGCTGTGGCTGTCCTCGCAGGGCGAGCACCAGCGCGGAGCGACGATCCGCGTCGATCAGCTCGCGCTCGACGGCGGCGTCGGAGCGGCCGTCGACGTGCTCGAGCTCGGCCAAGCAAGCTACCGCGGACCGCTGCTTCGCCAGCAGATCGTCGACAACTTCGATCCCCAGGATCGCCGCCGCTGGTCGGTCGCGTCCGGCTTGGCGCTGCGCTCGGTCGATCTGCTGGCCGCCGAGCTCTACGCCCGGCGCGTGATCGCCTGGCTGCCCGCGCGCGACGACGAGGCACCGCCCGAGCTGACCGCTCGCGCGCCGCAGGTGTTGGCCGCGACCCGGCTCGAAGGTGAGACCAGCGACGCCGACCTCCGCTCGATGGCCCTCTACTCGCTGCACATGGTCGCGCTGATGCGCGACGACTTGGCGGCCGAGCGGATCGACGAGCCAGCTCTGCGCGCGCTGATGGACGCGCACGCCGACAGCCTCGGGCTCGGCGTGCTCGAGCCGCTCGCTCGCAAGCACCCCGACAGCCACGTCGCCAAGCTGCTGCTGCTCGGTGCCTATCGCGAGGCCAGCCTACGCGCGCAAGCGATCGAGCTCGCCCGCGAGCTCGTCGCGCTGCACGGCAGCAACCCGCTAGTGGTGGCCGAGGCCCTGCCGCTCCTGACCAGCAGCGAGGATCTCGAGCACGCCCGTGCGGTGCTGATCGCCGCGCGAGCGCAGCGCCCCGATCATCCATGGCTGCAGGACGACGCGCTGCCGGCCGTGCTGACCGGCGCCCGCGATCGCTTGCCTGCGTGGGCCCGCGAGCCCGAGCGCTTCGACGCCCAGCTCGCCGCCGTCGACGAGCGAGCCTTGCTCGAGCTGGCCCCGGTTCGCCGCTTCCACACCCGCGTCGCCGCCGAAGCCTTCTTTGCAGCGTCGGCCCAGCCACGCCGCGACAGCCAGCTCGGCGTGAGCGAGCCGATCCCCGCGAGCGCCGAGCCGGCCGACGATGACCAAGCCGAGGGCACCAAGGACCCGGACGCTCTCTTCGCTGGTGAGCGCGTCCAGTTCATCGTCCGCGAGCCGAGGGCGTCCCGCTGCGAGGGCATGGACTGCGCCGAGCCGCTGCTGTCCGAGTGGACCGGCCGCGGGTACTCGCTGCTGTGGAGCCGCGAGCTCGAGCTCCCGGCCGGACACGCGATCGAGTTCCTGGTCAGCGACGGCGACTCGGTGATCGACAACCTGTTGATCCCGACCGGCGGCAACCTGTTCGTGCTGATCGCTGGCACGACCCCCGAGGACCTGCCGGCGTTCGTGCCCCAGCTCGCGCTGCTGCGTCGCAGCTTCCGACCGCTCGACTTCTCGCTCGACGCGTTCGCGGCCGAGACCCTGCGGACCGCCGGCGCTGCGCTGCCCTCCGACGACCTGCGCTTGCGCGGGCGACTCGACCTCGCCGCGCTGACCGAGGGCGCCGCCCAACCAACGCCGCGCTGCCCGGTCAGCGAGGAGCTCGGCTCGCTCGAGCCCACGAGCCGCGGCGAGCTGCTGCTCGATCTCCTGCTGATCACTCGCACGCCGCTCGAGCGCGCCTCGCTGCTCGCGTGCACCGATCCGAGCGCCCCCGAGGCCGCCCGCCTCGCCCTGCCCGCGCTGCTCGATGAGCAGACCCGCGCGCACGAGTTCGGGCGCGCCGCCACGCAGGCGCACCCGGATCGGGTCGTGACCGACAGCAAGCGGATCCTCTACACCCGGCGCGAGGCGGCCAGCTCCGATCCGCTCTTGACCAGCGACGTCGATCGCCCGCCCTTCGGCCTCCTGCAGGTCATCGCCGCGCTCCCGCACCAACACGCACGCCCGCTGATCGAGGACATGCTCGGGCGCTCCGACGATCGCCTGCGCGCGCTCGCGCTGCTGGCCACCGGCAGCATCGACTACTTCGACGCGCCGAAGCTCGACAAGGCCGACGAAGCGCTCGCCCTGACCCCGCCCGAGCGGCTCCGCAGCGCGCTCGCGGGCAGCTCGACCAGCGAGGCCATCCTCGCGCTCGACAGCCTCGCCAGCCTACCGAGCGCCGCGAACCTCGACGCCCTGCGCTCGCGCGCCGACGCGTTGATCGACTCCGGCGCGAGCGATCACGGCGGCCGCTCGCTCGCGCTCGCGCTCGCGTGGACGATCGCCCAGCGGCTCGACAGCAAGGATCGCAAGCGCTTGCTCGGCTTGGCCAAGGCGATCGAGCAGAACCCGAGCGACGACAGGGCCAGCGAGGCCGAGGCGACCCGCGAGCGCATCGAGGGTATCGTCGAAGACTTCGACGCCGGACGAAAGCTGCTCGGCGCCCGGATCCTGCCCAGCGACGACGAGACCCCGACCCGCTGGGCTCGCGAGCTGCGGACCAAGCCCGCGCCTCACTCGCGCGAGCAGCTCGAGCGCGCGTCGTTGGCCGAGCTGCTGCCCGGTGACGCGTGGACCTACGTCCGAGTCGACGACACCGGCCTGTTCGCTGCCAGCCTCGAGAACCTGCTGCGTCGGCTCGCGCCGAGCAGCGCGGCCGATGCCTACCTGGTCCGCAGCCTGATCCAAGACGTGCTGCTGCAGGGCTTCGCCCAGCTCGGCGAGCAGGGCGGCCTCGACCTCTCCGCCGGCATCGAGTGCGCCTCCCCCAAGGGCAGCCCGAGCTTCGTGTGCAGCGCGAAGGTCCGCGATCGCGAGACCCTGATGACGCTGCTGGCCAGCCGCGAGCTGGGTGACGACACCGGCCTGGCGATCCCGCTGAGCCTGGTGACCGAGTTCGCCGCACTGCCGCTGACCCTCGCGGCCGCGCCGATCATGCTGCACGGCTTCGTCGCGCTGGAGGTCGAGCAGCTCGATCCCACCCGCGCGCCCGAGATCGCAGCCGAGCGGCTGCGGACCCGTCGGATCATCGCCGGCCACGAGCTCGACTACTACGCGACGATCGAGCTGCGCGAGGACTCGGCAGTGGTCGACTCCGAGCACTACCTGCTGGTCGGCGATCGCCTGCTCGCGTTCGGTGGAGCCCACATCGCCGAGCTGGTCCTGCGCGAGCCAGCCAAGGGCCAGCAGCCGCTCGCGGCCGCGCCAGCGTTCCAGCGCGCCAGCGCTGGCTGGAAAGAAGGCATGGCCTTGCACGCGGTCGATCTCGCCGACACCTTCGGGCTCGCCGAGGTCGCGCTCGAGCTGGTGTTCACCGGCGAGGGCCTCGAGTTCAGCGCGCAGGCGAAGGGCGAGGGCCTCGAGACCCGCGACTTCGCCCACCTCGACGCGCTCTTGCCCGAGCGACCGGTCACGCGCCTGGCTACGGTCATCGAGGCCGACGAGCGCGAGGAGCTGCTCGAGGAGCTCGACTTCGACGACTGCACGACGCCCGCCGACGTCGAGCCTCCGACCGATCGAAGCGAGGCGGCCGCAGCCATCATCGAGTCCTCTCCCCCACGCTGCGGCCTGACGCCGACCGACAAGCTCCCGCCGGTCTCGCTGATCCGAGCCGCGCCCGCGCTGATCTTCGGCTGGTACGCCGAGCCCGAGGACGGGTTGTGGTCACGCTGGGTCTTGGTGCTCCCGCTCGACGCCAGTCTGCGCAAGGCGATGAAGCAGCTCGGGCTCCCCTCGCTCTCGCCCGAGCGCGCAGCCGAGCACCAGGGCCTGCACTGGCTCGAGCGCGACGGTGCGCTGGTGATTGCCAACGACGCCGAGCTGGCCGGGCAGGCAGCGGCCCGCCCGATCCCGGCCAAGCTCGAGCCCGGTCAGCCGCGGCCCTTCGTGCTCGGCAGCATGGACGGTCAGCGAGCCGCCCGGATCGTCCGCTCGCTCGCGACCCGCTACCAGGCCGACCGCCGCGGCGACTTCCTGCGCGTGGTCGCGACCATGGTCGGTCTCGTCGGCGAGGTCGAGCTGACCGGCGCCTGGACCGAGGGCGATCGTGGCCAGCTGCGCGCGACCATCGATCTCAACCTCGCCGAGTCCGAGGAAGAGCTGGCGCTGATCGATCGCTGGCTCGCCGACCCCGAGGTCGGCAACGCGGCCAAGCTGCCGCGCAAGCTGAGCTCGGCCGACACCGAGCAGCCGCTCGAGTACCTGATCCGCGTCGACGATCCAGAGTCGTTCGCCCGCACGACGATCACCGACAACCCCCGCATCTCCGTCGAGGTCGTCGATCACGAGCGCGTGCGAGTCCGCGTGCTGCCCTCGCGACGGCTGCCCGCCGATCGCCCGGCGCAGCCGCTGAACAAGGACCAAAGGACCCGCATGCTCGGCAGCGACGCGCAAATCCGAGCGGACGCCGAGGCAATCCACGAGGTCGCCGATACGCTCATGCGCGAGGGTGACCCCGCGCAGACCGTCGCCGCGGTGGTCGACTGGGTCCACAATCGGATCCGCTACGAGATCACCCCGACTAGCCTCGACGCCCTGACCGTGCTCGAGCGGGGCAAGGGCGACTGCACCGAGTTCGCCCTGCTCACCGTCACCTTGCTGCGAGCGGCCGGGGTCCCAGCCGAGCTCCGGGAAGGTATGGCCGCAGGTGGCAACGAGCTGGTCGCCCACGCATGGGTGGCCTGGCACGACGGCACCCGTTGGCATGAGATTGATCCGACCGCCGGAACTACCCATGTCAGCGCAGGCCACCTCGAGGTCGCGGTCATCGACGTGCTGGCATTGCTCTCGCTCGGCCGCTTCGAGATCCTCGAGGTCGCGGTACTGAAACCATGATTGCGGTATCGCAGCCTCGGTCGCGCAAATCCGGTCGATAGGAGCCGAGCCGGCAGCAACTTTGGCAGCAGCTCGGCTGTGCTGGCACGAATTCCCAGCCACGAGCTTCGAACGCCATTCGAGCGCTCGTGTTCGCTCGCTGGCGAACGAGGGCCCGCGCCTTGCGGGGCTCAGACACGCCCCCTAGAGTCCTGCGGCGTCGGGCCCAGCAATGGCCGACCCGGGTAGCGATTCTCGACCTCCGGTTGAATCGCACCGACCCCACTCGATCACTCATCAGCCGCGGGCGGCTGACAGAAAAAACATCCCCGCGAGGACCCCTCGGATGAATGCGCGACAGATCCTTCCTTCACTATTTGCTGCCACCTTGCTGACCCTGCCTACCCTCGTCCACGCCGGCCAACCCGAGGAGGGTGAGGCCGAGGGCGACGCCGAGGTCGAAGGCGGCGCGTCGGTCTCGCTCGGCGGCGACGCGGATACCGAAGGCGACGCCGGAGCCGATGCGGATGTGGCCGCAGGCGTCGAAGGCCCCGAGCCTGCCAAGACCTCCAAGCTCAGCAAGCGCAAGGATCGCCCGTGGATCAAGCGCTGGGCGCCCGAGCGCAACATGGTCGAGCTCGGCGTCTACGGCGGCATCCTGCTGCTCGCCGACGAGCACGAGCTCTTCCAGGCCGACCGAGATCTCCCGCTGCAAGGCTACAAAGAGCTGCGCGCGCTCAACCCCGATCTCGGCCTGCGGCTTGGCTACTACCCGATCCGCTTCTTCGGTATCGAGGCCGAGGGCGGGGTGATGCCCGCCAAGCTGCGTGACGAGGCCGGCTCGCCCCTGCTCTACACGGTCCGCGCCCACGCGGTCGCTCAGCTCGGCCTATGGTCGGTCACGCCCTTCGTGTTGGTCGGCGCCGGCGGCCTCGGGGTCTCGTCGCCCCGTGACGCGCTCGGCCGCGACATCGATCCCGCGCTGCACTTCGGCGGCGGCGTGAAGATCTACATCAATCGCTGGGTGATGCTGCGCCTCGATCTGCGCGACATCGTCACCCACCAGCAAGGCGTCGACGACACCTTCATCTCGCACAACCTCGAGGCCTTGCTCGGCCTCTCGATCACGCTCGGCCGCGAGAAGGATCGCGACGTCGCCACCGACCGCGACGGCGACGGCTTCTACGACACCCAGGACAGCTGCCCCGACGAGGCCGGCGTGGCGCCCGATGGCTGCCCGGTCCGCGACACCGACGGCGACGGC
>CBFGLP010000429.1:0-3353 GCA_965649595.1 uncultured Myxococcales bacterium
CAGTCGGCCGCGACCGCGGTCCAGTGGAAGGACTACGCCATCAACTTGATCGACACGCCCGGACACGTCGACTTCACCATCGAGGTCGAGCGGGCCCTGAGCGTGCTCGACGGCGCGATCCTGGTGCTCTGCTCGGTCTCGGGCGTGCAGTCGCAGTCGATCACCGTCGATCGGCAGATGCGTCGCTACAACGTCCCGCGCTTGGCGTTCATCAACAAGATGGACCGCTCGGGCGCCGACCCCTTCAACGTGACCCGGCAGCTGCGCGAGAAGCTGCACCACAATGCCGTGATGGTCACCTACCCGATCGGCGCCGAGGATCAGTTCGAAGGCATCGTCGACCTGCTCACCCGCGAGGCCGTCTACTTCGACGGTGACAACGGCGAGAACATCCGCCGCGAGCCGATGCCCGAGCACCTCAAGGAGGGCGTCGAGGAGTACCGCATGAAGCTGGTCGAGGCGCTCGGCGACTTCGACGAGGGCATCATGGAGAAGTTCCTCGCCGAAGAAGAGGTGACCGCCGAGGAGATGGTCCCGGTCATCCGCAAGGCCACGCTCTCGCTCGGTCTGACCCCGGTGTTCTGCGGCTCGGCCTACAAGAACAAGGGCGTGCAGGTGCTGCTCGACGGCGTCTGCTCGTACCTGCCGGGCCCGCACGAGGTCACCAACGTCGCGTTCGATCTCGCCAACAACGAGGCCAAGGTCGAGCTCTCGAGCGAGGACAACAAGCCGCTCGTCGCCCTCGCGTTCAAGCTCGAGGACGGGCGCTACGGTCAGCTGACCTACACCCGTATCTACCAGGGCAAGATGACCCGCGGCGACATGCTCTACAACATCTCGCGCGGCAACAAGAAGGTGAAGCTCGGCCGCCTGGTTCGCATGCACGCCGACAAGATGGAGGACATCGAGTCGGCCGGCGCTGGCGACATCGTCGCGATGTTCGGCATCGACTGTGCGTCGGGTGACACCTTCACCGACGGCACCGTTCAGCTCTCGATGCAGTCGATGTTCGTGCCCGACCCGGTGATCAGCTACGCGGTGATGCCCAAGGACAAGGGCGCGCTCGACAACTTCTCGAAGGCGCTCAACCGCTTCTCCAAGGAGGACCCGACCTTCCGCGTCCACCGTGATGAGGAGTCGGGCGAGACCATCATCCAGGGCATGGGCGAGCTTCACCTCGAGGTCTACATCGAGCGCATGAAGCGTGAGTACAAGGTCGAGGTGATCCCGAGCGAGCCCCGCGTGGCCTACCGCGAGACGATCACCAAGATCACGCCCTACAACTACACGCACAAGAAGCAGACCGGCGGCTCGGGTCAGTACGCCCGCGTCGCGGGTGTCATGCGGCCGATCGATCCCGAGTCCGAGGGCGACAAGGTCTACCGCTTCGTCGACAAGATCACTGGCGGCATCATTCCGCGCGAGTTCATCCCCTCGTGTGACAAGGGCTTCCGTGACTCGCTGACCCGCGGCGTGCTGATCGAGGCGCCGGTCACCGGCGTCGAGATGGAGCTCAACGACGGTCAGTGGCACGCGGTCGACTCGAGCGACATGGCCTTCCAGATCGCCGCGCGTGCGGCGTTCCGCGAGGCGATGGAGAAGGCCGGCCCGATCATCATGGAGCCCATGATGAAGGTGCAGGTCCAGGGCCCCGAGGAGTTCCAGGGCGGCATGCAGACCACCCTGATCCGCCGCCGCGGCACGATCATCGGCTCCGAGGCGCACCACGGCACCTCGACGATCGACGCCCACGTGCCGCTCTCGGCGATGTTCGGCTACTCGACCGAGCTGCGCTCGGCGACCCAGGGCAAGGCCGAGTACTCGATGGAGTTCTCGCACTACGACCGGGTGCCGGCGCAGATCCAGGAAGAGCTGATCAAGAAGCACAAGGAGCAGAAGGGCAAGTAAGCCCGACTGGCTCGAGTGCTTGGGGCCCCGCTTCGGCGGGGCCTTTTCATTTGCGTCGCTCGGATACGATCGCCGCGCTCGATCGAGCACCAGGCGCATGAGCTTCGACTACGACGAATCCCGGGATGCCACCTGGCGCGCTCGCTTGCACGAGCGGCTCGCTCGGCTGGTCGACGATCCTCGCTTCGAGGTCGTGGCTGCGCACGCAGGGGAGACCTTCGTTGCACCCGCGTATCCGATCTATCCGAGCGACATCGCCTTGCGTTGGTTCGAGCGCGAGGGCGAGGCTCAGGGCGAGCTCCACTGGCTGGCGCTCGAGCCGATCGGCGGTGATCGGGTCTCACCCAAGTGGTTCGAGGCGGGATCCGGAGAATTCCTGCTGGCCAAGCAGCTGTGGCACTTCGAGGACCACCCCGAGGGCGGTGAGGGGATCATGGTGCTCGCCACCGGGCCCGGCCAGCTCTACATGCACGACTCTGGTCGCGGCGTGCTGCTGCCCTTGGCGGTCAGCTTCGAGGACTACATCGAGCTGCAGATCGCCACGCTCGGCCTCGGTGGGGTGCTCGATGCATTGGTCGAGCTGCGCGAGCACGGCTGGTCGGCGGCCAGCGAGAGTACGAGGTATGCCCAGGAGATGATGGCGACCCAGCATGGCAGCGCGGCGGCGACCCTCGCCGTGGCGAGGCGGCTGTTCGCGGATCAGGATCTCGGGATCCTCGAGCGGCGCGTCGAGGCGCTGGCGAAGCTCGCGTGAATTGACGACGGCACTTAGCAATCGGCTCACACCGCGAGCAGGGGCACGCGATGCTGTGGCCGTGGCCCGACCAGCACCCGTGCGCCCTCGGGCACCCGCAGCGCGTCGAGATCCTCCGTTGGGATCGTGACCGTCCGGCCGTCCACACCGGCGCTCGAGCCCGGCCGGGTCTTGACCCGTCCATCCACCGCCCAGTCGATCGCGGGCCCAGGCTCGTCGTCGCTCTGCTGGCGGATGCTCGTCCACGTGGCCCGGAACCACTCGGGCCCTTCGATCGGCGCGTGCGCGACGATGGCCGCGAGCCCCTCTTCACCGACCTCACCGACGACCGGTCGGCACCACTGCGCGTCGCCGACCAGCGTCAGCTCGTCGGTAACCGCCTCCCAGTGCGGGCCGCCGTCGAAGGGGTCGACCTTGCCCGAGTCGGTGAAGCCGATGCTCTGCAGGAGTCGCATCGCGCCGAGGCTCTCGGGGCCGACCTGACCGATGATGTCCTGGACCTCGCGCGGGAGCAGGCTCGCGTGCACGGGCGAGATCGGGAACAGCTTCCAGATGAACTCCTTGTCGTGACGCGTGAGCTGGTCGGCCTCGGCGTAGGTCAGGTTGGTGAAGCGGCCGCCGAGCGTGTCCCACAGGCGCGAGCGAGCGCGTCCCGCTGGCCCGCGCTCGAGCGGCGGGAGCAGCTCGGCGA
>CBFGLP010000430.1:0-10187 GCA_965649595.1 uncultured Myxococcales bacterium
TCCTTGTTCTTGTCGTCGTCCTTGTTCTTGTCGTCGTCCTTGTTCTTGTCGTCGTCCCTCTTCTTCTCGTCGTCCTTGTCGTCGTCCTTGTTTTGTTGCTCTTCCTGGTTGCCCGGATCGCGCGCGCCGACTCGCAGCACCTTCTCCTGCAACCAAGAGTTCTTCTCGTCGGTCGCCCGCAGGCTCATTCCCCCCTCGCCATAGGTGCCCACGACCTGGATGTTGTTGCCCGGGCCCGGCGCGATCGGGTTCTCGATCACCTTGCCGCCGACCTCGAGGCCGAACGCGATGAAGGGCTCGAGCAGGCCGTCCTCGAGCTGGCCTTCGAAGTCGACCCGATCGAGGTGCGGCGCGAGCCATCCGCTGAAGTGGCCGTCACGGCCGGTGAGGTGCACGCCGAGCGCGAAGTAACCATCGGCCACGGTCACGCCGATGTAGCGCTGCGTCAGCGGCTCGATCGACTCGAGCGGGAAGCCCATCAGGGCGCCGTCGATCGTGAAGCCTGGCGGGTCGGTGCTCGGATCGAAGGTGCCGTGAAAGTCGAGCTTGCCGCTCTCTTCCACCTTCCCGCGCAGCGAGAACGTGGCCGGCTCTTCCCGCTCCGGATCGCCGGCCGCGGCCAGGTTGGTCAGATCGGCGTCGAACGAGGCCAGCTCCATGTCGAGGTTCTGGGGCTGGTCGACATAGCGGATCGCGACGTCGCGCAGCTGCACGACATCGACGCTCCACTTCGCCATCTCCCGCAAGCCCTCCTGCGCCTCCGGCGTGATCGAGATCTGCGACTGCCCGGGATCCTGGTGGCGGAGCAAGAAGATCTTCGGCCCCTCGATCGTGATCGTGGCCTTGGACTCGCGGCCGCCGAGCAGCGGGCCATCGATCGTGACCTCGAGCCGCTCGATGTCCGCGAGCGCCTCGCTCGCGGGGTAGTTCTCTTGCTCGATCACGATGCCCGAGAGCACGAAGCGGTGATCGATGAGGTCAATGTCGGCGTCGGCGACGGTCGCGTCGAGGCCCTCGAGGTTGTCGAGCTGCTCCTCGACCACGAGGCGCGCGATCGGGTTGATGAAGACGAGCCCGAGCACGACGACCAGCACGAACACGGCGGCGATGACCCCGAGCGTGATTCGAAGCCAGCGGAGCCGATCCGGTCGGGGGGAGTCCGATGAGTGCATGCCGGGCGCGCTCGCAAGCAGCGGGCCAACCTGCTCGCTGAACGAGCGGCGAGCCCGAGCGCGCGCGAGCGTGTGTCAGCGAGTCGCGCCGCGACGGGCGGACGTGACAAATCGATGCGCGGCCGATCGCTCGTGGATCCTCAGTCGGGCTCGCGCGTGTGGGGCTCGACTCGCTCGCTCGGTAGGTACGCCGCCACGATCGCTACCATCAGGGCGATGTCGCGGAACAAGAGCGGCCAGCCGACCGCGCTAGCCTCGGCGGCCTCGCCGAAGCAGCCGCAGGCGAGGTCGATGTCGCGGATGATCACCGAGAGGATCAGCCCGATGAACGCCAGGGTCAGCGAGCCGAGCACGATCGTCGCCGCCCGCCGCTTGAAGCCCATCAGCACGGCCAGCCCGGCGAGCACCTCGGTGACCGGCACGACGGCTGCCGCGAGGTTCCAGGTCCAGTGTGGGAAGGCCTGATAGTTGGCGATGTCCTCGGCGAAGCTGACCGGATCGAGCAGCTTGTGCACGCCAGCGAACACGAACACGCCGCCGACGATCAGCCGAGCGATCCAACCGATGCCCTGGATCCAGCGATCGCGTGTGGGGGTCGGTGAGTGGGCGCTCATCCGCGGGCCTCCTCGTTGGGCTCGGAGGGTGCCGACACGCTCGGCGTCGGGTTCGGGTCAGCCGGTGCAGGCGCGGTCGATGTGTCCTCGACCGCGTCCCCGAAGGGCACCTCACCGCTGACCGTCGGCGCCTCGGCCTCGGCCCACGCTGCCCAGCCGCCCTCGAGCACGAACACCTGCTCGCAGACGTCACGGTCGCGCAGGAGAATGCCGAGGTACTCCGATTGCTCGCACGCACCACCCGTGCAGTAGGTGATCACCTGGCCCTGCGGTGGGATCGGCACCGACTGGATCTCGAGGATGCCGGCCGCGTCATCCGCTGGGAGGCTGATCGCACCAGGGATGTGAGCGGTCTCGTAGTCGTAGCTGCTGCGCGCGTCGACGAAGGTCACGTCGGGCTGGCCCAGCAACGCGCGTGCGTCGGTGACCGAGATCCGCTGCACTACTGGCAAGGGCAGCTCTTCGTCGTTGCCGCAGCTCGCGTCGGCGTCGTCGCGTGGCTCGGCGACCCAGCTCAGCCCGGGGTGCGCAGCGAGGACCACGACACCCCCGAGCAGCGAGGCCCCGATCACCAGCAGCACATCCCGGAGCAACTGGAGCTGGCGAGCCAGCCCCACGGTCAGCACCGCCAGCGCGGCGATGAGGAACAGGGCGTACACGGCGTGCCCGAGGGTAGCACTATCGGAGCGCGAGCCGAAGCCGGTCGGGGTGCCTCGTCGCGATCTGGCGCGAGGCCGCCGCGGATGGTTGAATCCGTCCGACCTGCTGCGATCCTCCTCGGGCTCCACCTCTAGGCTGGTCGCAGGTCTCCGTCCCTCCACCTCGATCACCCGGTCGCCCACGCGCCCGCGACCCCGGTACACCGACGCCGTCCCCGCGATGCGACCCTCGACGCTCCCGCTCTCTCGCTCCCTCTCCCTCGTGCCCGCGCGTGCCCGCGCAGCTCGCCTGCTGATCGCCTCGCTGGTGGTGATGCTGGCCCTGCTGATCGGCCCGACGCTCGCCCACGCCGGTCCGCCCTCGAGCTCGCGCTCGGGCTCGGCCTCGACGAGCAAGCCCAACTCGTCGAGCTCGAGCAAGAAGAAGACCGGCTTTCAGCTGCCCGACTTCGTCTATGGCGGCAACGCGGTCTCGCTGCTCGCCCCGGTGCAGGTCGGCCTGACCCGCTCGGGCTGGGTCCCGCGCGGGCGCATCGGCCTTCAGTACGATCGCCAGCTCCACCGTCCGCACTGGGTGCACGTCGGTGTGGCCGCGGTGTTCGATCGCGGCGGCTACAAGGACTTCCGCATCCCCTGTGGCCTCGACACGTTGGTCGGCACCTGTGATGCGGGCAGCGTCGCCGGCATGGACGTGTGGCTCGGCTACACCTACAAGCTCTACATCGAGAAGACGCCCTGGCTGGTGCCGATCTTCCGCGCGGGCTTGGCTGGCGGGTTCTGGAAGTACCCGCGGATCGGGGCCAGCCGCGAGCAGGCGCGCGACCTCAGCTGGACGCTCGGGCTGCAAGCTGGCGCGGGTCTGCGGATCTTCCTGCTGCGCGAGCTGGCGCTCGGGCTCGACATCGAGTTCCGGCCGAGCCTCGCGATTCATCGCGAGCAGCCCGCAGGGCAGCCGCGGGACACCGATCCGGGCTTCGTGCTACCCCTGCAGATCCTCCCGCTGATCGTCGAGTGGCGCTTTTAGTCGGTGCTCAGCGTGGTCGCGGGTCGAGCAGGTAGTCGATCCGCTCGAAGCTCCACTTGCGCGCGAGCTCTGGCGGACGCGGCGAGACTGCGGCGCTGCGGGTGCGCGCGGCCCGAGGCGCTCGGCTCCCGGGCCACTCGCTCAGAGGATCGACGCGAACGAGGTGCCCGAGCTCGATCGGCCGCTGGCTCGCGAGCACCAGCAAGGTGACGGGCCGCGGGCGATCATCCGGAACATCGTCGGGCCAGACCAGCTCGCGGCCGCCAGCGCGGGGACCCGAGCCTGCGCCGAAGTCGAGCCGCTCGAAGGGCGCAAGCTCGACGCCGTCCGGCTCGCGGGCGCTGATCAGCGTCAGTCGACCCGCGACCCCGATCTCGATCACGCTCACGAACCATGGATCGGAAGAGCGCGTGCGATGACGGATCTCGAGCCACATGCGATCGCCCGCGTGCAGGCAGCCAGGCTGGCTCGTGCAGGTCCGCCGGCCCGAGTCTCCGCGTCCTCGGGCCGGTTCGAGCCAGCCCCAGCTGAGCGTGAGCGGAGGCGCGCTCATCGCCTGCGGGCAGGTCTCCAACGCTCGCACGAGCTGGTCGGCGCGCGCCCACTCTTCGAGCGTCTCGAGCATCGCCCCGAGCCCGGCGTCGTTCAGGGGCAGGGGCGCGAGCGTCAGCGAACCTGCGATCCGGGTCAGCTCGAGTCGGCCCTCGAGCACCCGAACCGAGGCCAACGTGGCCTCCCCTGCTCGAGCGGCGCGGAGCAAGGGATCCGCTTCGATCGCCTCGTGCACGTGTGCTGGGCCTTCGACGGTGATCGCCGCGGGTGCCTCGGGCCGCAGGCAGGACGCGCTGCTGCCCGCCGCCAGCGTCGCGACGCCAGGCCCCTCGACCCTCGCCCGGTTCAGCTCGACGCTCGCGACTCGTGCTCGCGCCAAGTTGCGAGGCATGCGTCGCTCGTCGAGGGTCAGCGCCGCGATGCTCCACGTGTCTCCGACCTTCACGCCCTGCAAGGCGCCAGCCCGCAGCCAGCCCTCGTCGGGGCCCGGTCCCGGAACGAACCCGACCGTGCGCGGGAGCGGAGCCTCGTCGGTGCAAAAGAGCAGCCGCTGCCGCGGCCCCGCCAGCGTGACCCATTGCTCTTCGCTGCTGCGGTGCACGATCGCGTGCGCGCGCACGCGGTGGCCGATCGCATCCCAGGTCAGGCGCTCGATCGCTAGCTCGGCCTCGCGCAGCACCGCGACGAAGCCCTCGGTCAGCAAGCCGAGGTTGCCGCTCGGCAAGCGTCGGCCGTACGCCTCGCGCAGCGATGACGCCCCGGCGAGCCGAACGATCGTCGGGTGGCTCTCGAGCGCGAGCAGGTGCTCGCGCCCGCCCGCGTCGACCCGTTGGTCGAGCTCGACGACCCAGCTGGGCGCGGGCCAGCTCGGGATCGCGTGATCGCGGACGGTCTGCGCGGAGTGGCAACAGTCCAAGATCACGCTGACGTTGCCGCAGATCCGATCGAGCTCGGCTAGCGCGATCGAGAGCTCGACATCGAGCACGCCGAGCAGCTGCCACTCGCGGGTTGGCAGCACCGAGGCCAGATAGAACACCGGACGGCCGCCGAGCGAGCCCGGGCAGTCGGTGAAGCGCACGAGCCCGCCATGGCCGAAGAAATAGAAGAGCACCGCGTCGCCGGCTCGGGTCCGTGTCTGCAGGCTGGCCAGCTGCGCGAGGATCTGCTCGCGCGACGCGTCGGCGCCCGAGAGCCGGGTGATCTCCCAGCCACCGAGATCCTCCAACAACCCGCTCATCGCAGCGAGGCTGGGGCCGGGCTGCAGATGTGGCTTTCGGACCTCGTCCGCGACACCGATCAACAAGGCTCGTTTCATGGCCGGTCGACGGTGTCGCTCTCGCTCCGATCGATCGGGCGACGCTCGCTCGCACGACGTGAGCATTGTCGGCTCGACCCTCCTCGATCGTTCGGCTGCTCGAGACGACTGCACGCCCGGATGTCTTCGGACGAGCCAACCGAGCCGGACCGGCGGCGATCCGGATTGAAAGCGGCCAGCGGATCGGGTGATCTCGGTCAGCGGAGGACCAGCGGCTCGAGCATGAACCCGTCGACCTTGCCGCCCGAGCCGGACGAGCTCGGCGTTGAATGGCAGGCGCTCTTCGAGCGAGTGGCCCATCGGATCGGAGTCGCCGATCCCGAGGCCGAGGCGAACCTCCTGCTCGGTCGCTATGAGCTCCGCGAGCCGATTGGCCACGGGGGCATGGGCGTCGTCCATCGTGGCTTCGATCATCGGCTCCAGCGCGAGGTTGCGATCAAGCTGGCGAGCGCGCGGCCGCTGACCAACCTCGACAAGCTGCGCGCTCGTCTGCAGCGCGAGGCTCAGGTGCTCGGCAAGCTCCAGCACGACAACGTCGTGCGCGTCTACGACATCGGCGAGCACCGGGGCGAGGTGTTCGTGGCGATGGAGCTCGTGCGCGGCTCTACGCTCCGCGACTGGCGAAAGCAGGCGGACCGCACGCTCGACGAGATCTTGGCCATGTATCTGGCGGCAGGCGCTGGACTAGCCGCAGCCCACCAAGCCGGCGTCATCCACCGCGACTTCAAGCCCGACAACGTCTTGATCGGTGGAGACGACCAAGTCCGTGTCGGCGACTTCGGTCTCGCGCACGTGCTCGGCGGCGCCGTCGAAGCGGCGAGCGAAACGAGCGGCGGGGCCAAGCTGGAGGGGTCCCGCCTGACCCAGCCCGACGAGCAGCTCGGCACGCCCGACTACATGTCGCCGGAGCAGCTGCAAGGCCTCGAGCTCGACGCGCGCACGGACCAGTACTCGTTTTGCGTCGCGCTCTGGGAGGCGATCACCGGGTCGATGCCCTTCGGCCAGGACGGGCTGACCAAGCCCCATGCGAATGAGCGCGAGCGGCTCGGGGCGATCGAGGCGGGTCACGTCGAGGGCGGCGAGCAGCTCCCTCGTTGGTTGCGGCGAGCGCTCGTGCGGGGCATGGCGGGCAAGCCCGAGGACCGCTTTGCGTCGATGCAGGAGCTGCTCGACGCGCTCGCTCGGGGCCGGGGCCGCAAGCGGCGATGGGCTCGGATCGGGACCATGACTGGCTTCGCGCTGCTGGGGGCAGCCGGGATCGGGCTGGCGATATGGAGTCGGATACCGCCCCAGCAACCCTGCAAGCTACGTGACGAGCTCGAGGCGCTCGAGCAAAACGAGCTGTGGGGCGAGCTCGACTCGAGGGTGTCCAATCAATCGTCGCGCTTTCAGTTGGACCGACTCCGCCAAGGCGTCGATGGTCTCGCTCTGCGGGCCGATCAGCTGTGCCGGACGCGGTCGATTGGCCAAGCTCGGCACTACGAATATTGGGTCGCGGACGTCGGCCTGGCGCTCGAAGATGCGAGCGCTGCGGTGACTGGCGAGGGCGCGCTCCCGTCGACCACGCTCGATCGGCTGCGCGAGCTCGAGTATCGAAGGTTCGATCGGCCCCCACCGACGCCACTCGCCGAGCCGGTCCACGAGGCGCTCCGACGATCGCGGGAGCTCGAGAGCGAGGGTCGGCTCGACGACGCGCTGCGGGCGGCCGACGAAGCGCTCGTCGAGGCCGAGACCGTCAGCGAGCGGGCAGAGGCGCTGGTTCGGCGTGGACGCGTGCGCGCGCTGCAGGGCGGTCACGGGCCGGCGTTGGAGGATTACGACGCGGCCGAGCTGCTGGCGGACGGGGTTGGCGACGACGACCTGCGCCTGCGCGCCGAGCTGCTGGCCGCCAAGACGTCGATCATGCGAATCGAAGACCCCGAGCTGGCGCGCAGCCACCTCGAGCGCGTCGAGGCGCTGTTCCTGCGCCACCCAGAGCCGCTGCTCAGCCCGCGTCGCGCAGACGCGAACGAGCTGTGGTCGTCGGTGTACAAGCGAGAGCGTAACGAGGTCGAAGCCCTCGAGCATCAGCTCTTCGTCGTTCTCCGCCACGCGATTGCGGGCGATCGCCACCAGCTCGGGATGGCCTTGCTCAACCTCGGCACGGTATTCGAATGGTTCGATCGGGGGCCCGTCGCCGAGCGCTGCTATCGCCGAGCGCTCGACCGAGTGGACCCGGCGAGCCCTGGCTATTATCAAGCCGCGTCGGCGCTCGGTCACTGGCTGAAGAATTCATATTTGGAGAACGCCGACGACCCACGCCTGGCCGCCGAAGCGCGGCAGCTCCTGACCGAGGTCGAGCAGCACAGCCAAGACCTCGAGGCGAGCGCGCTGGCGGGAATGGTGGCGATGGCGATCGTCTCGAGCTCCGTCGAGCAGGCCCGCGAGGACGCGAAGCGCCTGGCCTCGGTGCTGCAGGCGCGTCCACCTGCGAGCGCGCGACGTCGCTCCGATGGGTGGTACACCGTTGCATTGGCGCTCGTGCTGCAAGGCGACGTGGGTCCCGAGTTCGAGGCGGCATATGCAAAATCGCGCGCGGACCAAGGCGTGCTCGACACGGAGGAGCTCGTCGGGCGCGAAATTACCTTGGCCAGCTATGCCCTGGAAGCCGGCCGCCCCGAGCTGGCACGAGAATGCGCGGCTCGGGCCCGCGAAGCCGCGGTTTCGCTAGACGCCGCTGACAGAGATTCCTGGTTGGCCGAAATCGATGGGCTGTTCTCGACGGCCGCGACGCCAGATTCGGTCAAATAGGATTGGTGCTGATAGCGGCCCGTCTAGCCGCTAAACCCGTGAGCTCGGTCGATAGTGACCGAGAAGAGGATAGGACAATGCCGGAAAGCTACCTGACCGTACGTCAAGAAGATCCCGTGAGCCTCGTCGGCAGCATCGACGGTGCTGGCAATCTGCAGATCCTTCATGGCAGCGACTGCCTCGCCGATTATTTGCAGGCCGTGCACGCCGTGCACTCCGATTTGGCCACCAACGGTGAGACCATTCGAGTCAAGCTGGTCGACTTCAGCCACGGCGGGGCGAGCTGGCAGCTGAGCGCCAGCCATGATCCGGGGGGCGGGAGCCAGACGTGGAGCCGCGGGAGCGATCATGCTTACTGCGACTTCGAGTCCATGAGCTCGCAGCTGGACGTCGAGATCACCGCGACGAGCAACGCGTCGCCGCCCGCGACGAAGACACGGACCATCGGGCTCAAGACCAAGCCCCAGGACGGTCAACCGGACCGGCCGCCGATCTAGCAGCTCCAGTTGCCAATCCGTGAGCGAATTCGCATCTGCGCCCCTCGGTCGTCGCCGTGGTACAACCGCGTCGATGACCGACGGACCTTCCTCCGATGGGCCCGATGACATCGAGCTGCTCCAGCAGTGGCGTGCCGGTGATCGGGAAGCTGGGAGCACGATCTACAAGCGCTATTGCAAGCCCGTGGCGGCGTATTTTCGCACCAAGGTCCCGGAGGCGCTCGAGGATCTGATGTCGGAGACCTTCTTGGCAATGGTCGAATCGCGCGACCGCTTTCGCCACGAGTCGAGCTTCAAGACCTATCTGTTTCGAATCGCGCGGAACGTCTACGCCAATTACGTTCGCAAGCACTTGAAGCGAGGCTTCGATCCAGCCGCGGATTCGATCGCCGACGTCAGCGGCAGGCGCCAATCTTCGGTCATGGTCGAAGGCGAGCAGCTCCGCTGCTTGCTCGAGGCCCTGCGCAGCGTCTCGATCGACGACCAGGATCTCCTCGAGCTCTACTATTTCGAGGAGCTCACCGCCAAGCAGATCGCCGCGATCTTCGATGGTCTGCCCGAAGGCACGGTTCGCTCGCGCGTGCGCGCGGCGCTCGAGCGGCTCGCGGCTCGGTACGGCGAGATCGCCAAGCGTCCCTCCGATCGAGAGGCGGACGACGTGGACGTGTTCGAGGAGTGGTTGGGCGTGCTTCGTCGCGAGGTCCGAGGGTTCGGGCCAGCGACGGCCGAGCAGCAGGCCTGACCGCTGCTGTCAGGCCAGGTCGTCGAGCGCCGACGAGAGATTTCCGAGCGCCTGCTCGAGATCCGCCGCTGGCACGTTGAAGCTGATCCGAACCGAGCCCGGCGCCTCGAACAAGGTGCCCGGGACGACCTGCGTGTCGTAGCGCTCGCGCAGGTGCTGGGCGAACACGCCGTCCTGCATCAGCTCCGGGAGCCGGATCAGGCCCGTCTGCCCTGCCGAGGGCGGCACCCAGCTCACGCGCGACTCGCTGGCGACCCAGCGGTCGACGATCGCTCTCAAAGGTGCGATTGCTCGCGTGACCCGCTCGGTCAGCGCAGGCGCATGGCGCATGACCTCGGTCGCGAGCGCGAGCGAGGGCAGAGGGTAGTCGACGTGGAAGTACTGGCTCGCAGAGCGGATCGCCTGGGCCAGCTCGAGATCGCGCGTGACGACCCAGCCCGCGCGCAAGGCCGCGAAGCCGAAGCACTTGGTGGCTGACGACCAGCTCACGCCGTTGTCGAGGGCCACGGCGCCGGGCTTGAAGGGCTGGGCCTCGCCGCGCGGATCGAAGGCGAAGTCGAGGTAGACCTCGTCGACCAGCACCACCGCGCCGACCCGCGCCGCCATCTCGCCGATCGCCGCGAGGGTCTTGCTGTCGAGCGCCACGCCCGAAGGGTTGTGGAGGCTCGACAGGATCACCGCCCGGGTCTTGGGCGTCAGCAGCCGCGCCAGGCGATCGGGCAGCGGTGCCCAGCGCTCCTCGAACTTGCGCTCGAGCCTCGACACGCTGAGCCCGAGCATCTCGGGGACCCGGTGGAGCGGCTCGTAGGTGGGGCGCTCGAC
>CBFGLP010000431.1:0-5923 GCA_965649595.1 uncultured Myxococcales bacterium
CGCCGTTGGGGCCGAGCAGGCCGGTGATGCAGCCGTCGGCGGCCGTCAGCGAGACCTCTTCGACCGCGACGACCGGGCCAAAGCGCTTGTGCAGTCCCTCCGCGACGATCATCGGCGGGTCTCCTGCTGGTGGGCCAACGCGGGCCCGCGCGCGGCTCCGGGGGAGGCCTTCTCGGTCCCCGAGGGACTGACGGGGTCGATCCGATCAGGTGTGTGCTGGGCCGCGCGAGCGCGCGGTCCGTTGGGGCCGACGAAGAAGCGCGGCCGCGCGAGCTCGTCGTAGCAGCTCGGATCGACCGCCTCGGGCTGCGGATCGGCGAAGAACGACGCGACCAGCTCGGGCGTGCAGCCGCGCCACCACACGCCATGGTTGACGCTCTCGATCACCACGTGCCTCGAGTTGCGCAGCTGCTCGGCCACGTGATCGCCCAGCTCGGGCGGCGTGATCGGATCGTGGCGACCCGAGAGCAGCAGCGCCGGCACGTCGCTCTCGATCGGATCGTCGAACGACTCGGGCAGCTCGGGATCGGGCCAGCGCAGGCAAGCCTCGTGCAGCTCGGCGAGCCCTTCGTTGTCGAACCAGCGCAGGCCCGCGCTCGCTTCGCGCCGCTTGGCCGCGTCGAATTCGCCGAGCTCCTCGGCGCAAGCGATCGTGAGGTAGGCGCCGAAGCTAATCGACTTGGAGAAGCTGTTGACGCGCACGGCCAGCGCTGCGATCGGGCCGAAGTCGCCCCCATGCGCCGCATGGATCGCGAGCGGGACCAGAGCTGCGAACTCGCCCGAGTAGAGCGCGCCTCGGATGACCCCGAGGAAGCCGGTCGGGGTCAAGTTGACGCGTTGGACCTCGCCCGTGCGCGGGTGCGCGACCTCGATCAGGCGGCGGTTGGTCTCGAGCCCGGTCAGGACCTGCTCGAGCTCGCGTTCGAGGCCCGGGAATGCGGCGCTGCAAGCCGAGTCCGCGCGGCAGTTGGCGAGCAGGCGATCGAGCACGCGCTCGGCCGCAGCCGCGGACTGGTGGTAGACCGGCACGTCGAGCGGAGCCACGCCGTCGAGCACCAAGCTACGCACGCGCTCGGGGTGCGCTCGCAAGTAGGCGAGCGACGCTCGAGTGCCGTGCGAGACGCCGAACAGGTTGATCTGCTCGTAGCCCAGCGCCGCGCGGACCTGTTCGAGGTCGGCCATCATCGTCTCGGTGGTGTAGTGGCGCAGGTCGGACTCGTAGCTGGCGAGGCAGCCCTCGAGCTTGTCGAGCTCGAGCTCGCCGCTGAGCAGCTCGTCGAGTCGCTCGGGATCCTCGATCTCGCACGCGAGCGGGGTCGAGGTGCCGGTGCCGCGCAGATCGACGAACACCACGTCGCGCTCGCGCAAGATCGGCTCGAGCATCGGCGCGACGAAGTAGGCGACCGAAGCCGCGCCTTGTCCGGGCCCACCGACCAACAAGAACACCGGGTCCGGTGCGGGCTCCCGCGACTTCGCGGGCACGACCGTGACCGCGAGGTCGATCGTTCGGCCCTCGCCTGCCTCGCGGTCCTCGAACACCTGCACGACCGCGCACTTCGCCTGCGTGGCCCCAGCGCCACAGGCATGCAGCTCGACGCTGGCGCTTCGCTCGGCCACGCGCCCACAGCCGAGCAACGCGAGACTCAGCGTGCACGCGAGCACTAGCTTGCCGATGACGCCTCGCCAGCTCCCGCGACCATCTCGGTCGTCGCGGCCAGCTCGGCTTCGTTCGCGCGGCTGCATGAGCGCCGGAACGTAGCATGGTCCAAACCGTGGGATGCGATGGCAGGGGCTCGTGGGATGCTCGTTCATGTGCGTGTGGCACGGCGCAGCCACGAGCTCGCACGAGCATGCCGCGTTCGTTCCGGGTCCAGTCGACGAGCCCCTAGGCTCGCACGCGCTCGAGTCGAGGGCCGTCCGGCTGACACTCGGGCGGCTCCCTGACATACTCGTACAGACCCGTGTCCTGGATCTTCAGTTTCCTCCTCGCCTGCTATGCGTGTGTTCGTTTGGTCCTGTGGACCCGCGGACAGGTGCGCTGGCTGTCGATCCGCAGGACACTGCCAGTCCCGCCGACCGAGGTTGCCGCACCCGAGCAGCTCTCGGCCGGGCTCGCGCGCCTGTTCCTCGCCTGTATACAGCTGCGTGCGCAGCTGGTGCACGCGCGGCGCATGCTCGTCGCGGTCGAGATCACCGATCCCGACGCCAGCCTGGGCCATGTTCGCGACGCTCGCTACCGTCGCGCCGTGATGGAGAGCTGGACCCACCTCAACGCCTGGCTGCGCGGGATCTCCGAGCTCGACGAGGCCGAGTTGCTCGTGCTTCGCGACAAGGGGCTCGGCCACGAGGCGATCGCCTCGATGGTCGAGGGCATGCGCGAGCACTGGCGAGCGGCCTCGCGGGCGCGGGCGCTCGATCCCTTCGCGATGACAGATCTGCTAGCGATCAAGCGGACCTTCGAGCGAGTCGAGGCCGAGCTGCTGGGGATCGAGCGAGGGCTCGTGGAGATGGGCGAGGATCCCTATCGCGATCGCTTCGCCGAGCAGCACGACCTCGCGACCGTGGTTTGATCCTCGATCGGTGCTCGGCACTTCCTGGTTACCGACGCCTGCGATGAGATCAGCGTCGCCCGGTCAGCTTGCGGGCGATCTTGTTCGGCAGCGTCGCGAGCATCGCCGCGCCCGGGTAAGCGAACACCCGCAGCACCGACACGAACGCGAAGAACCCGATCGGGATCACGAGGCCGAGCCCCACGAGGCGCATCGGCAGCCCTGGGAGCCCGGCCGCGTCGATCAAGCGCTCGACCCCCCACCAGCCAGCCCACACGATGCCACCGAGCAGCGCGTTGGCGAGCAGCAGGGCGGCGAGCCGCCTGAAGCTCACCCCCGGGAGTGGCCCCACGAGCCTGGAAAAGCTGGCCCGCAGCACGAGCACGTTGACCAGCGCGCCGAGGCTCGTGCCGAGGGCCAAGCCGGGCGCCCCGAGCTCGCGATAGGTGGCGGCGTTGAAGCCGATGTTCACGACCACCGCACAGAAGGAGGCGAGCAGCGGGATCCGAGACCGATCGATCCCATAGAAGCCCGGCGCGAGGATCTTTACCAGGCCATAGGGGAGCAGCCCGAGCGCGTAGGCCTGCAGCACCATCGCGGTCGCGCGTGCCTCTTGCGGCGTGAACGAGAAGTAGAGCACTCGTACGACCGGCTCGGCGAGCACCGCGAGACCGAGGGTGCTGGCGGTCATCAGCATCCACACGGCGGTCACCCCCTCGCCCGTGCTGGCCGCCAGGGCGCCGAGGTTGTTGCGCGCCGCGTCCTCGCTCACGCGCGTGGTCGTGACGGTCGCTAGCGCGACCGAAAACACCCCGACGGGTAGGTAGAAGATCCGAAACGCGTAGCTGAGCTGGGCGATCGGCCCGTCGCCGAGCGAGGCGGCGAAGCGGGTGTTGACGAAGATGTTGATCTGCACGGCGGCGAGCCCGAGCACCGCCGGGGCCATCAAGCGGAGGATCCTCCGGATGCCCGGGTGAGTGGCGAGCCCGCGGACGCGCAGCAGCGGTCGATAGCCGAGCCGCCACAAGGCCGGCAATTGCACGCAGGCCTGGACCATGCCCGCGCCGGTCGTGCCGATGCTCCACAGCAAGATCCCCAGCCAGTCGCTCGGCTCGAACACCAAGAGCCCAGCCCCGACCACGATCGACGCGACGTTGAACATCGCGGGCGCCCACGCCGGGGCGAGGTAGTGGCGCTGGGCGTTGAGCATGCCCATCCACACCGCGCTGACCGAGATGATCGTCAGCAGCGGCATCATGATCCGGGTCAGCAAGGTCGCGAGCTCGAGCTTGGCCGCGGCCTCGCTCGGGCTCAGCGCGCCGCCCTCGAACCCGCCGGACATCAGCAGCACGATCGGCTCGGCGAACACGATGCCGAGCAGGCTGAGCGCGCCGGTCACCAGCAGGACCCCCGCGAGGGTCAGGTTGCCGAGCCGGTAGGCTCGCTCGCGATCCGCAGCGCTCGCATCGGTCGAGTCGTCGGGCTTGCGCTCGCCGAGCAGCTCCTTGGCGAAGGTCGGCACGAACGCGCTGGATAGCGCCCCTTCGGCGAACAGATCGCGCAGGAGGTTGGGGATTCGAAACGCGACCTGATAGGCGTCGGCGATCGCTCCGACCCCGAACAGGTTGGCGAACAGGACCTCGCGGACGAGGCCGAGCACGCGCGAGGCGGCGACGGCGAGCGAGAGCCTGCCGGAGGTGCGGAGCGTGTCGGGCACGGCGACGAGTCTGCGTACGAATCGATAGGCCGCGAAAAATCCCGCGTCGCTGCGTAGCCGAGCACGACGTGAGCCGACGCGGCCATCAGCATCGCCAGCTAGCGTCGTTGCGGGAGCCGGGGGCGGGGCGGGCGGTCAGCCCTGGCGAGCCTCGGAAATCGTGTGATTTCAATACCTTGGGAAAACGTATGGCGATGGCACGAGTCTCGCTTAGGGCGGCAACGAAATCGGAGGCCATGACCATGACCCTCATCGCAATTGTCGCCGCTCTGCTCGTCACCACTCTCGGAGCGGTTCATGTCGCGTGGGCCGTCTCGCACCTGCGCGAGCGCTCGCGCCTCTCGCTCGTCGAGCGGACCAGCGAGACCCGCTGAGCGCCCTCGCCGACTTCCTCCTGCGGAGGACGATCGTCATGACCTGATAACCATTCGCAAGACCGGCACCTCGATGCCGGTCTTTTCGTTCGTATATCTCAAAAAGCGAAGGGGGAGCCCGCCCCTGTTGCCGGGCTCCCCCTTCTGTCCCTCTCCGACGATGGATAGCTCTTGCTCAGTGGGCCGACGAGACGACCCGCTGCTGCGCCGCCGCGATCCAGCGGCGAATGCTGGCCAGGTGCTGCTCCTCTTGGATCAGCGCAGACCGGAACAGCTGGGCGAGATCGTCGGCACCCGAGTTGACCGCGAAGTCGATCAGCGTGTGCCAGTTCTCGTGGTCGGCCAGCTCGGCGACGAGGATCGCCTCGAGGCACTGCAGCAGGTTGGTGCGGGGATCCGTGATCGCCTGAGCGACGCCGTGGCCAACGACCAGCTCGAGATCGGCGGAGGGCGTGACCGAGGTCGGATCACCGCCGTTCTCGCGGATCGCCTGACGCAGCAGCGAGAAGTGCTCGTACTCGTCGTCGCGGATGTTCTCTAGCTCCGCGCGGGTCGGCCCGCCCATGAAGCTGCCGTAGGCCTCGTACTTGGCGATCAGCGCGTCGTAGAGCCGCACGCCGTTGCGCTCGAAGGCCAGCCGCGCGCCCATCTTGTCGATCATCACGAGCAGCTCGTCGCTCGGGTTCTCGGCCAGCGGCGGCGGCAGGCTGCCGACCGGCTCGGCCTGCTGGGCATACTCGGTCCGGATCGCCGCGAGGTTCTCGTCGCTGCCCTCGGAGCTGGGCGGGAACTCGCGCAGCGCCTCGAGCATCTCGCGGGTCCGCTCAGGGTGATCGAGGATGCCGGTCTTGTTCGGTCCAATCTGTTGAACGTGGGTGGTCATGATCAAGCTCGCTTCCTCGCTCAGCGCGTGGTGGTGGTGGTCGGGGCAACGCGCTCGAGGGTCGGGCGCTCGTGGATGTCGGCGACCAGCTCGGTGCCGGGCCGCCAGACGTAGCCGGCCGCGACCTCATCGGAGGGCGAGCCCTCGCTGTTGAGCTGCGCGCGGTACTCGAGGGTCGTCGGCGACTCCTCGCTGCGGTGCACGAAGTCGGTCCCGCGGGCGGACAGCTCGACCTCGCTGCGCAGCACCTCGCGGACGAAGTGCCGGTGGCTCTCGAAGCGGAGCGGCTCGGGCAGCCGCTCGGGCAGGACCTCGGCCGGATCACGGCGCTCGACCGTCTTGAACAGCTCGCGCACGAAGTGGAGGTGGCCGAGCTCGTAGTCGAGGAAGCGCTCCCAGA
>CBFGLP010000432.1:0-1568 GCA_965649595.1 uncultured Myxococcales bacterium
CGGTCGTGCGCGCGGCCGCGGGCTGATCGGCTTCGAGGCGTTGCTGCGGCTCGAGCACCCCGAGCGCGGCCGAGTCTCACCCGCCGAGTTCATCCCGATCGCCGAGGACACCGGCTTGATCATCCCGCTCGGTCGCTGGGCCCTGTCCGAGGCGGTCCGTCGCTTGCACGGCTGGCAGCACCAGTTCGACCTCCGCGGCAAGCTCTCGATCAGCGTCAACCTCTCGGCCAAGCAGATCGGCGATCCGCTGCTGATCGAGACCCTCGACTCGGTGCTGGCCGAGACTCGGCTCGAGCCCGGCAGCCTCCGGCTCGAGCTGACCGAGTCGGTGATGTTGGACCAGGCCGAGCAAGTTACCGCGCTCTTGCAGGACATCCGCAAGCGCGGGGTCGAGATCTGGATCGATGACTTTGGCACCGGCTACTCGTCGCTCGGCTACCTGCACCGCTTCCCGGTCGACGGCTTGAAGATCGACCGGGCGTTCGTCGAAAACCTCGACGGCACCGCCGGCGGCACGACGATGGTGCGGACGATCCTCGGCCTGGCCGAGAACCTCGGGCTCAAGGTCGTCGCCGAGGGGATCGAGACCGAGAGCCAAGCCAAGCAGCTGCACGAGCTCGGCTGCGAGCTGTGTCAGGGCTGGCTGTTCGGGCGACCGGCGGATCGCGAGGGCGTGACGGCGATCCTGCAAGGGACTCGGGCCCCTAGGCCTTGAAGGTCAGCAGCGGTCGCAGCTTGGCGACCGGCCGAACCAAGCCCTCGTCGACCTGGATCTGCACGACCGGGCCGACGTCCTTGTAGGCCGCGGGCGCCTCCTCGATCAGCCGCTCCTCGCGGAGCGTGATGCACTCGACGCCTTCGAGCCCGAGGTCTCGCTCGGGTCGACCCTTGCGAGCCATCGCGAAGCGGGTCACCGCCCGGCCGGCCCCGTGCGAACACGAGCTGAGGAAGCGCTCGTTACCGCAGCCAGCCAGCAAGTACGAAGGATGGCCCATCGAGCCGGGGATCAGCACCGGCTGGCCCGTGTGGGCAGGCGTCGCGCCCTTGCGGTGCACGAACAGCCCGTTCTCCTCGTGGACGATGTTGTGCGGCACGTCGAACACCAGCGGGACCTCGAGGTCGCCGTAGATCTGCCGCATGCGGTTGCGAACCAGCTCGGCGATCAGCAGCCGGTTGACGCTCGCGTAGTTGGCCGCGGTGCTCATCGCCTCGATGTACTCGGCCGCGTCCTGACCCCGCAGCGAGAAGATCTCGGGCCAGCGAACGCCTGCAGGCCAGCGCTCCTTGGCGATCTCCGACCAGCGCGTGCCGATCGCCTTGCCGACCGAGCGCGACCCGGTGTGGATCATGATCGCAACCTGACCCGGGCGAACCCCCCAGCGCCAGGCGGTCTGCGGATCCTCGAGCGAGTCGACGGCCTGGATCTCGACGAAGTGGTTGCCACCGCCGACCGTCGCCAGCCCACCGTCGCGCACGACCTCGCGCTCGAGCAGCTGCTGCGGCGCCCACTTGGCGTCGCCGCGCGCCGAGCCGAGCTCATAGATGCGCTCCTGCTCGGCCTCGAGCTG
>CBFGLP010000433.1:0-5805 GCA_965649595.1 uncultured Myxococcales bacterium
CGCGACGCCGAAGTCGAGCAGCTTGCTGGTCACGAAGCGCGTGTTGGGGTCGCGCGTGACGAACATGTTCTCGGGCTTGACGTCGCGATGCACGACCTTGCAGTCGTGGCTGTACTGCAACGCGCCGAGGATCTGGCGGAACACGTCACCGACCAGGCGCAGCGGGATCCGGGTCCCGCGCCCACGAGCACGAGCAATCAGCGTGCCGAGGTCGCGACCTTGCAGGTACTCCATCACGAACCACGAGACGCCCTGACCGGGCACGCCGACGAGATCGAACACGCGAGCGATCGAGGGGTGGCAAAAGCGGGCGCCCCAGATCGCCTCGCGCCGGAACCGATCGCGCTCGGACGCCGGGACGTCCGGCTTCATGACCTTGAGCGCGACCGGGCGCTCGAGCACCGGGTCCCAGGCCTTGTAGACCAAGCCCATGCCGCCCTCGCCGATGCAGCTCTCGATCCGATACTGCTTGGTGTGCGCGAGCATGGTCCCGGCGACGAGGCGATCGTCGTCGGGCTCGATCAGCCACGAGGGGGTCACCTGACGAGCAGCGGCTCGCGGCTTGGAGGTCGAGGCTGGGCGCGGGGCAGCCGGGCGCAACAACGACGGCGGGATCAGAGGCTCCACGGGCGGTAACCTAAGAAACCCTGCGCTGGCGGGCGAAAAATCGGCGAAATCTTTAATCGGCCCGAGTAATCGTGCTTTGGGTCAGGTCGGCCGACCCGTCAGCTGACGAAGTTCCAGTGGTCCGAAAGCGGAGCATCGCAGACGTCGCAGACGAACCACTGGTCCTTGATCACGTTGCGCTGCCCACAAGCAGTACAGCGACGAAAGTCGAACGCGCGGGTGAACCGGCCCGGATGTGCGAGCCCGACTCGATCCAGTGCCGCCGCGACGGCGAGCCAGCAGCTCGGCTCGGGGCAAAAACCGGTCGAGAGGTTGCTGACCTCCTCGACGGCGAACGCCCGGCCCGAGCTGCGCAGGCTCAGCTCGCCGGCCGCGAGCACCGCTTGGCCACGGCTACAGGCGATGTGCTCGCTGTGGCGATCGGCGAGGCGCAGGACCCCGTCGAGGTCGATCACGTACGTCACGGTCAGCCCATCTACCCTGCCCTGCCCGCGTGCGTGCAACCATTCGCGCAGCGCGTCGAGATCGCGGATTGCCGCGCCACGAGGCTGCTCGCGCGCCTGCTCGCGGATCTCGGCGGGTCCGACGTACTCGTAGCGACGGCTCACTTCGAACCTCTGGCGACGTGGGGCATCGCGCCGAGGATCACTGATCCTTCGACGATCCTACGCCGCTCCTTCGGTCTCGGGAGCTCAAAGCGCCGCTCGCGAGGCCGAGGTAGGTCACGCCCCGCCGCGCTTTCGATATCATCCCGCCCACATGAGCGGCGCCCCTTCGAGCCACGACAACTTCGTACCACCGCCCGCGGGCAGCTTCCTCGGCCATCCCAAGGCGCTGTGGAACCTGTTCGCAACCGAGTTCTGGGAGCGCTTCATGTACTACGGCATGCGAGCGATGCTGGCCGTGCACGTCGCGGCCCAGTTCTTCTCGCACCTCGGGGCCGACGCCAACGCCGAGGCGAGCAAGACCTACGGCGGCTACACGGCGATGGTCTACATGACGGGCATCCTCGGTGGCTACGTGGCCGACCGGATCCTCGGCTACCAGCGCTCGATCATGCTCGGCGGCGCGCTGATGGCCGCGGGCATGTTCATGCTGATGACGCCCTCGCTCCCGATGTTCCTGCTCGGGCTCGCGGTCGTCGTAGTCGGTAACGGCCTGTTCAAGCCCAACATCTCGACGATGGTCGGCAAGCTCTACGCGCCCGGTGACGCGCGGCGCGACTCGGGCTTCACGATCTTCTACATGGGCATCAACGCGGGGGCCCTGGTCGCGCCGATCGTGTGCGCGACCTGGGTCGGAGCCACCTGGGGCTACGAGTGGGGGTTCTTGACGGCCGGCGTCGGCATGATCTTCGGCCTCATGATGTTCCAGATCCTCAAGGGTTGGCTGGGCCACGTCGGCACCACCCCGCAGGGCAAGGAGGGCGTGGGCCCGCTCGCGCAGGTGCTGATCGGCGCTGGCGTGCTGGTCGTGCCTGTCTACTTCCTGCTCAGCCAGAGCGACCTGCTCGGTGGTCTGCTGATCGTCATGATGGTCGCGCTGGTCGCCTACTTCATCTGGAGCGGCATTCAGAGCGGCCAGAAGGAGCAGCTGCACCGCTACATCGCGATGATGATCCTGTTCGCCGCCAACATCCTGTTCTGGGCGCTGTTCGAGCAGGCTGGGTCGTCGCTCAACTTCCTCGCGCGCGACTTCGTGGACATGCCTACGGTGCTCGGCTACGAGGTGCACTTCTCGATCTTCCAGTCCGTCAACCCGGTGTTCATCCTGCTGTTCGCGCCGGTGCTCGCGGCGTTGTGGCCCGCGCTCGACCGCAAGGACCTCAACCCCTCGATCCCGCGCAAGTTCGCGATCGGCCTGGCCGGCGTAGCGATCGGGTTTTACCTGCTGGTGTTCGCCATCCAGAGCTTCGCGGGTGACGACGGCCGGATCAGCTGGATCTGGCTGACGCTGACCTACCTGATCCACACGCTCGGCGAGCTGTGCCTCTCGCCGATCGGCCTGGCGATGGTCACCAAGCTCGCGCGGCCCCACGAGACCGGCCTGGCGATGGGCGGATGGTTCCTGTCGATCGCGATGGCCAACTTCGTGGCCGGGCGCATCGCGGCGATCGCCTCGGGCGGCGGTGGTGGACACGACGAGGCCGCTGCCTCGCTCACGCAGTACGCGGACGTGTTCCAGCAGATCGCGCTGCTCGGCATCATCATCGCGGCCATCTATTTCTTGCTCGCGCCGCTGATCAACAAGCTCATGCACGGCGTGAAGTGAGCGCAGCGGCCCCGGCTGGGCGCGCATACGAGCAACGAAGAGGTACGCCCGCGCCGCGGGCGTACCTCTAAACTTTGCCGGCTCGAGCGACCCATCTCGGGCACAGCACACGTGTCGATCGCCAGGCGCCCCGCGCTACCGTGGGGCCCTTGTCGAGCTCCTCGCTCACGAGCCCGCCCGCGGGCGCTCCAACCAGCCAGCCGATCGGCGTCTGCCTGCTGGATGCCGCCGGCCGCGTGCTGACGAGCGACGCGAGCTTCGTGCAGCTGCTCGGGGTCGAGCCACGAGCTGGACAGCCGCTGTCTCGCTCGATCCCCGAGCTGCCGAGCACGATCGAGCGCGAGCTGGTGCTCCGCTGCGTGCACGAGGGCGAGACATTGGAGCTGCGCTGCAAGCCGATCCAGCCGCCGCAAGGCCCCGTCGCGCGGGTGGTCACGCTGACGCTGGCCGGGCCGAGCGCGCTCACCCGCGAGCTGCGAGCGGCTCGCCAGACGCTCCGCTCGCTGATCGACGCGAGCCCGATCGCAATCTTGACGCTCGGCCTCGACAAGCGCGTGAGCATGTGGAACCGCGCCGGCGAGCAGATGTTCGGCTGGACCGCGGACGAGCTGATCGGCCAGCCCTACCCGCTGGTAGCGAGCGAGGATCTCGCTGCATTCGATCGCCTGTTCGCGCGGGTGATCGCCGGCGAGGGTTTTACTGGGATCGACGCGACGCGCCTGCGCAAGGACGGCTCGACGATCGAGGTCCGCATGCACACGGCCCCGCTGCGCGACGCCGATGGCCGAGTGATCGGCGCGCTCGCCCTGCTCGAGGATCTCAGCGAGACCCGCAAGCTCGAGCAGCGGGTCCGGCAGAGCCAGAAGATGGAGGCGATCGGCCAGCTCGCAGGGGGGGTCGCCCACGACTTCAACAACCTGCTCTCGGTGATCCTCGGCATGAGCGAGCTGCTCGCGCTCGAGCCCGAGGTCGGCCCGCGAGCGCGCGAGCAGATCGAGGAGATTCGCCGCTGCGCCGAGTCGGCCCGCAAGGTCACCGCGCAGCTGCTGACCTTCGGCCGGCGCGAGGTCGTGCAGCCGCAGACGAGCGATCTCCACCAGCTGATCAAGGACGACCTGCAGCTGCTCCGGCGCTTGATCGGTGACTCGATCGAGATCCAGCTCGAGCTCGCGCCCGGCCCCGCGTGGGTCTACATCGATCCGGCGCAATTCGATCAGATCCTGCTCAACTTGGCGGTCAACGCCCGCGACGCGATGCCGGAAGGCGGGCTGCTGCGCGTGCAGACCCGCCGCGTGCTCGCGGCCGAGGACGAGCTCGCCGGACCCGACGATCCCGACTGGCTCGAGCTCTCGGTCATCGACACCGGCACCGGCATCGCGCCCGAGATCCTGCCGCACGTGTTCGAGCCCTTCTTCACGACCAAGCAGCCGGGCCAGGGCACCGGGCTGGGTCTGGCGACGGTGTACGGCATCACCAGCGCGGCTGGGGGATCGATCGAGGTCGACAGCCGGCCTGGTGATGGGGCCTGCTTTCGCATCTGCTTGCCGCTCGCAACCGACGTCCCCACCCAAGCGCCCCCGGCCTCGCGCGCTACCGTGCCGCGCGGCAACGAGCGGCTGCTGCTGGTCGACGACGAGCCGAGCGTGCGCCGCTCGACCGCCAAGCTGCTCACCTCGCTCGGCTACACGGTCGAGGCGATGGACAGCGGCCGAGCGGCGCTCGATTGGCTAGCGAGCAGTGATACGAGCATCGATCTCTTGCTCACGGATCTGTCGATGCCGCAGATGGGTGGCGATCAGCTGGCCGCGCTGGTGCACCAGAGGCTCCCCGATCTGCCGATCGTGTTCATGTCGGGCAACCTCGAGTCGGATCAGCTGCGCTGCGACATCGCGGCGGGGCGAGCCGTTTTCCTCCAAAAACCGGTTACCCTGGTCGCGCTCGCCAGCTGCGTCCGTCAGGTGCTCGATATGGCACGAGCTCGGGCTTAGCGGGGTGCGCGAGAGTCGAGGAGAAACCATCGATGCGAGTTCGTAGCAGTGAAGGTGTCGAGATCGCGGTGCGCGTATTCGAGGGCAAGGGCCCGAGCGTGGTGCTGGTCCACGGCTGGATGATGTCGGGCCACGTATGGGACCCGGTGATCGAGCGCCTGCAGGCGCGAGGGGTTCGGGTCGTCGTCCCGGATCTGCGTGGTTGCGGCGAGTCGGCCCGCCCGAGCGATGCCTACACGCTCGAGCGCTTCGCGGAAGATGTCGTGACGGTCGTGCGAGAGTGCGGCGAAGAACGTCCGGTGCTGGTCGGTCACAGCATGAGCGGACAGGTCACCTCGATGGTCGCCGCTCGCGAGCCAGGGCTCGGCGGCCTCGCGCTGGTCACCCCGGTGCCGCTCGGCGGGCTCCCGCTGCCGCCCGACGCCGCGGGGCTGTTCCGCAGCGCGCCCGGAAACCGCGAGGTTCAAGGCACGATCCTCGACCTCGCCTGCACTTCACTGACCCCCGAGGCGCGCGCTCGCTTGCTCGACATCGCAGCGAGCGTCGATGATCGCTGCGTGGCCGAGGCCCTCGAGGCGTGGATGGCCGGATCCGACGCGAGCGAGCTCGCCAACATCCGCGTGCCGACCATGGTGGTCGCTACCGACGACCCCTTCTTGCCGCCCGCGTTCTTGCAAGCAGTGGTCGTCGATCCGATCGCTCGGGCGAGCCTCGTCCACCTACCGGGGGCCGGTCACTACCCCGCCGCCGAGCGACCCAGCGAGCTGGCGGCGGTGCTGCTCGGCTTCCGAGCCGGGATCTGATCCCTGGGCTCGATGGAGGGACGTCGCCGTCCCTCCCCCCGTCCGGCCAAGCCCTCACGGGGACCCCCACCCTCACGCCAGACTGATTTTTGGGCCGCTCCCCGGCCTGCCCAGAT